>JAGAOC010000053.1 GCA_017623935.1 Agathobacter sp.
ATCGGATGCCTGAATGTGTTTGATGTAGAAACCGTAATCGGCGCAGATTATGTGCATAATTCCAGTTTATATGAATCTTTCCAAAAGGCAGTCACAAACAAAGATCTGACTGTAACCCATCCTAAGGTAGGAACTTCTTATGATTTTGGTACTGGAACTTTTACCATCCTTTCCCCGGATACTACTTACAGTGACAGCAACAATAACTCTGTTGCCATCAAACTGACCAACGGAGATACTGATTTCATTTTTATGGGAGACGCAGAATCTGAAAGCGAATCGGCTATGATCAGTTCCGGAATCGACCTCTCCTGCGACGTTCTCTGTCTGGGACACCACGGTTCCGCCAGCTCCACCAGTTGGGATCTTTTACAGGCTTCTGTTCCTGAATTTGCCATTATCAGTTGTGGTGCAGATAATGCCCATGGACATCCTCACGAAGAGACTATGGAGAAACTTTCTTCCATGGAGATCCCTGTATTCCGAACCGATATGCAGGGAACGATCACAGCTGTTTCCGATGGAACTTCCATAGAATGGAACGTCCAGCCATGTAATGACTACTCCTCCGGAGAAGGATCCGAGACAGAGACTTCCGAGTCTACCGATACAACTGACTCCGATAAGAGTTCTGAGTCTTCTAAGAATTCTGGCTCCGACGAGAGTTCTGAGTCTTCTAAGAATTCCAGCTCTAATGATAGCTCTGAGTCTTCTAAGAACTCTTCAGAATGTTCTTATATTTTGAATACGAGTACTGAGAAATTCCACCTTCCGGGCTGTCGCAGCGTTAAACAGATGAGTGACAAGAATAAAAAGGAATATACCGGAACAAGAGATGAAGTAATTGACATGGGATATGATCCTTGCAAGAATTGTAATCCATAAGCTTATATAAGATTCTCATATGAATATTTTTCCATAGTCTGCACATCCTATATCTGAAAGGATGGTGTAAACTATGGATCTTAATAAAATCGTATGCAGTTGCTACAGCGTTACCAACGGCATGATCAAGGAAGCCGTAGACAATGGTGCTAGTACTTTAGAAGAAGTTCAGGACGCAACCAGTGCCGGAACCGCCTGTGGTGCCTGCTTAGATGATGTAAAACGTCTTGTAGAACAGTTTGTTGCAGAGAGAGATAGTTAATCGCAACTCTATTTTGAGAGATTTTCTCACATTTAAAAACAGTCACACTCCTATGAGTGTGACTGTTTTTTGCTTTTATTTAAACAAATCTGAATGTGATCCCGTTCTGTATAAAACTAACTCGTTACCTTCCAAACGATATATAAGTAACCAGTCGGGTAATATATGACATTCTCGCTTGTTTGCGTAATTTCCAGTCAAGCTATGATCTTTATTCTTTTCTGGCAATACGTCTGGAATCGACAATACTTCAATGACCGATTGAAGTAATTCCATGTTATAGCCTCTTTTCTTACATAGTTTATAATCTTTTTTAAACTGTCCAGTAAAACTGACTTGTAGCATATTTAATCCTCCAGATCAGCGAATAAAGCTTTTGTATCGGTGTATCTCTGCCCAGTTCCTTCCTCAAGCATTTTATCCCCTTCCGAAAATGCTACAAGCGTATCCACATTTGGTTCTTTTACCCCTGCTCCAGCAATAATTCCTTGCATATAAGCAATAACACATTCAATTTTAACTTCCGGCACTGCATCCAACAACAGAATAGCTCTTTCCTTATCACTCATAATATTATACCTCTCCTTCCCAAAAAACGTATTTGCTACGGTCTTTAGAGTAGATTTAATACGGTGAAAGTCGAACCCTGCCGGTTCGTTTCTGCCGCATCGAATGGACTAGACGGGAGTCGAACCCGTGTCCGAAAACCAATCCCCTGTACTTCTACGAGCGTAGCCTGTGTTTTAACATTCCCTCCGCCTGACTTGCATAGGCACAATTCAGGTTTTAGTAGCTTCATGATACGCCCACTGGCTCAAAGCTTTGCCAGTGTCGTTTCCTACATAGTCGAAGCCTGGGTCCTAAAGTGTAGGTGCTCTAGGTCAGACTGCTGCCACTAGGCAGCGTAAGCTAAATTTTCTTCAGCGTTTAATTTTAATTTGGGATTTAACGCATCACCTTGCGACTCGCTTCTCCAGCTTCACGATCCCCGTCGAAACCTTTACTAGCCCTTATATATATGACTGCTCTGCAGTCTTTGATAAATAACAGCCCAGCTGTTACTGATCACTGATTAACCCAGATTGCGGACTTTGAAATCTCGTTCCGCTTCTCTTCTCTGGTCTTTCTTGGCAATATCCTGTCTCTTATCATACAGTTTCTTACCTTTGGCAAGAGCGATCTGGACTTTTACCAGACTTCCCTTAAAGTATACCTCAACCGGTACGATTGTGTAACCCTTCTGCGCAATCTTCCCAAGAAGTTTTCGGATCTCCTGCTTATGCATGAGAAGCTTCTTCGGTCTAAGAGGGTCTTTGTTAAAAATATTTCCCTTCTCATAAGGACTGATGTGCATTCCATATAAAATGACTTCTCCGTCCTCAATATGAATAAATGCTTCTTTGATACTGCATTTACCCATGCGAAGAGATTTCACTTCTGTTCCATGAAGACTGATACCAGCTTCGTAGATCTCTTCCAGGAAATAGTCATGACGCGCTTTTTTGTTGTTAGCGATCAGCTTTCTTGCTTCCTTTGCCATGCTGGCATCCTCCTCTCTTACTACTTAGGTGCTGAAAATTTTTCAACACCTAAGATAATATATGATTCCTTTTAAAAAATCAATACTCCAGAACAAAATCAATGGTTCTTGTAACTTTATCGACAGAATCTACGATTACCTTAACTTTCTGTCCTAATTTATATCGCTTATTGGTAGCATTTCCTACCAATTCGTAAGTGTCTTCATAGTACTGGTAAAAATCATCATTTAATGCTGTGACTCTCACCAGACCTTCTACGGTATTCGGCAATTCCACAAAGAATCCCCATTCGGTGACACCGGAAATAACACCTTCAAAAGTCGCTCCAATATGCTGCTGCATATATTCTGCTTTTTTGAGTTTTACGGTCTCTCTTTCAGCCTCATCTGCCCGACGTTCCATCTCACTAGAGTGCTTTGATACCTCTGTCAAAAGGTGCTCATAATGCTCCCTGCGTTTCTCATTCATTCTGCCCCTAAGATTCTCTTTAATGATCCGGTGAATCTGCAGATCCGGATAACGACGGATCGGGGAAGTAAAATGACAGTAATAATTGGTTGCCAGACCAAAATGCCCAGTACAAGCGGTGGTGTATTTTGCCTGTTTCATAGAACGAAGAGTCAATCGGCTGATCAAGCCTTCTTCGTCTGTTCCGTCAATCTTCTCTAGAAGTTTCTGTAATTCCTTCGGATGGATCTCATCTCCACCTAAATGAATATTGTATCCAAAGTTATTGATAAAAGTAGAAAGTTTGCGGATCTTTTCCGAATCCGGCGTCTCATGGGTTCGATAGACAAAAGGCATCTCCTGCCAAAAATAATCCTGTGCTACCGTCTCATTGGCGATCAACATAAAATCTTCAATGATCTTAGTTGCCACATTTCTATCATATGGTCGGATCTCTACCGGCTTGCCCAGATCATCCAAGATGACTTTCGTCTCCGGGAAATCAAAATCAATGGAACCACGCTTCATACGCTTTTTCCGTAAAATGCCAGCTAAAGTCTCCATTCTTTCAATCATTGGCACAAAATCCTGGTATTCTGCAATAACAGCCTGGTCTTTGTCTGCTAAGATCTTTTTCACATTGGTATAAGACATTCGTCTATCCACTTTAATAACAGTCTCTGCAATCTTATGGTCAATGACTTCTCCCTTAGGATTAATGGTCATAATACAGCTTAAAGCCAGACGGTTCTCTCCTGCATTTAAAGAACAGATTCCGTTGGACAACTTATGAGGAAGCATAGGGATCACTCGATCTACTAGGTAAACAGAAGTACCTCTTTTTAAAGCTTCTACATCTAAGGCACTATGTTCCTGAACATAATTTGCTACATCTGCAATATGCACGCCTAAGATATAATTCTCGCCCTCCATGGTAAGAGAAACTGCGTCATCAAGATCCTTAGCGTCCTCTCCGTCAATGGTAACCATCTGCCATTCCCGCAGATCCATACGGCCAGCCATGTCTGCCTCTGACACTTCATTGGAGACATTTTCTACCTGGTGCATGATCTTCTCCGAAAATTCCACTGGAAAATCATATGCCCTTACAATAGACAAAATATCCGTTCCAGGATCATTGATGTGTCCTAAGATCTCAATAACTTTTCCCTCAGGATTCTTGCCTTTGCCACCGTAGCTGGTAATCTCCACTACTACTTTATGTCCGGATACGGCACCCTTGGAACGCTCTAACGGAATGAAGATATCATTCCCGAATCTTGGATTATCCGGCACGCCAAAACCGAAGTTCTTGCTCTGTTCAAAGGTACAGACCACCTGCTTCATGCCTCGTTCCACAATACGAAGAACTTTTCCTTCTCTCCGTCTTCCTACAGAAGCAGGGGTAACAGAGATCTCTACTGTATCTGTATGAAGTGCTCCATTTACTTCTGTTGGTGGGATAAAGATATCTTCCTCTTCCCCTTCAATGGTTACAAAACCAAAGCCCTTCGGATGGGCTGTAAAAGTTCCAGTCTTCTGCACGATTTCCGCTTTGGAATATTTTCCTCTCTTAGACAGAGTGATCTTTCCTTCTTCGATCAGCTCTTCTAAAATATATTCTAACTGAGGACGGTCACTTTTCGATACCTCTAACATAATGACCAATTCCTTGATCTTCATGGGAACATATAGGTCACTGCAGATAAAATCATATACAATTTTTTTTCGTCTTTCAAAATTCTCGCTCATAAAACAATTCTTCCCATTTCCCCTAAAAATCATACACCATATTGCGCGGTGCTCTTCAATGACAGGTCATGTCTTTTGTTTACTAGGGAATTCCAAAGGAATTTCCTAGTAAATAAAAAAGCTGCCGATATACGACAGCTTTCGTTTTACCAAATACCCATATTCAGTACTACTGCAAGTAAGATGAATAATACAACTGCAACTCTGGTAATCTTAACCAGAACACCTTCCATGGAACGACCTTTATTCTTTCCCCAATATGTGTCTGCTGCACCAGCGATTGCACCAAGTCCTGCGGACTTTCCTTCCTGCATTAAAACTACAACTGTGATAACAATACTAACCAATATAAAAACTACAGTTAAAATCGTTTTTAAAACTGCCACGATTCCCACCTCCTGATTCTAGCCTACATAACTTTAGATATTGTATCACAGGCTTTTCCAGTTTTCAACCATTTTTTCAAATTTATCTAATAAATTAAACCAAGATTTTCAGATTTACCTCTTAAATGAAAAAATCTGCTTTCCTAAATAGACTGCTTCACTGCCTAATTCTTCTTCAATCCTAAGAAGCTGGTTATACTTTGCTACTCGGTCGGTACGGCAAGGTGCGCCGGTTTTGATCTGCCCGCAGTTAAATGCTACTGCCATGTCTGCAATGGTGGTATCTTCTGTTTCACCGGATCGATGGGAAGAAATGGCGGTATAACCTGCTTCATGCGCCATTTGGATTGCATTTTTTGTCTCTGTAATGCTTCCGATCTGGTTCAATTTGATCAAAATTGAGTTTCCGCAATGCTCTTCAATTCCTTTTTTCAGGCGGCTGGTGTTGGTCACGAACAGATCATCTCCCACTAACTGAACACGGCTACCTAACCGCTCTGTCAGCTTTTTCCAACCTTCCCAGTCCTCTTCGTTTAAGCCATCTTCAATAGAATACAGAGGATATTTATTACAGAGATTTTCATACAGCTCTATCATTTCCTCCGTAGTTCTCATGACAGAACACTTCTGGGTATCCGGCACTGCTGCCCGGGTCGTACTATTTCCGGCAGCTTTTTTTTGAATCTTGCAGAGGATCTCGCTTTCTCCTGGAAAATAATACATTCCGGAGTTTTCCTCATATAATTCGGAGGCTGCTGCGTCCATGGCAAATACAATATCTTCCCCACATTTATATCCAGCTGCTTCTACTGCTTTTGTCAGATAATCAAAGACCTCAAAAGCATCTTTAAGATCTGGTGCAAAACCGCCTTCGTCTCCTACTGCAGTGGATTTTTCATGATCCTGTAAGATCTTTTTTAAAGAATGATAGACTTCTGTGCCCATACGAAGAGCTTCTTTAAAACAGCTTGCTCCCACCGGCATGATCATAAATTCCTGAAAATCTACTGTATTTTTTGCATGCACACCACCATTTAAAATATTCATCATAGGTACTGGCAGGATCTTCTTTGTATCTTTTCCAAGGAATTCATACAGCGAGATTCCCTTAGAACAAGCTGCCGCTTTGGCACAGGCAATGGAAACTGCCAGGATTGCATTAGCTCCCAGATTGGATTTGTCCTTTGTGCCGTCTGTTTCGATCATGATCCGATCAATTTCTTCTATGTTTTCTGGGTCTTTTCCCTGAAGTTTTTCATTGATGATCCCATTTACATTTGCTACTGCTTTTGTGACACCTTTTCCCAAATAGCGGCTCTTATCCTGATCTCTTAGCTCTAAGGCTTCAAATTCACCTGTGGAAGCTCCGCTAGGCGCAATTCCTCTTCCGATACTTCCATCAGATAAAGTCACCTCAGCCTCTACGGTTGGGTTTCCTCTGGAATCTAAGACCTCTCTTCCAATAACCTTTGTAATCTGTGTTCTTTCCATGTGATACCTCCAAAATAAAATCTTCGCTGGCGCGGTTTTGCCAAATAAAAAATGCTCCATGAGCCTATATACTCATGAAGCATTTTTCCCGAATTTACCACATTTTATGCAATTATACGTTAATCTCTGCTGTTGCGCCTAATTCGTCTTTGTTCTGTTCAAGAACTGGATTAACTACATCTCTTAAGAACACTTCTACCTGTCTTGGTGCACGTCCCACATAAAGAGATGGCTGTAAGGTAGACTGTAATTCTTCTTTGCTCAGTCCGAAGGATGGATCTGCAGCGATCAGATCGATAAGATTGTTATCCTTTCCTTCTTCTTTGACTGTCTTTCCAGCTTCCATAGAAAGGGTACGGATCTTCTCGTGAAGTTCCTGACGGTTTCCACCTTTCTTTACAGCATCCATCATAATGTTCTCGGTTGCCATAAATGGAATTTCTGCCATAAAGTGTTTCTCGATTACTTTTGGATATACAACAAGACCATCTACTACGTTTAAGCAGAGATCTAAGATTCCGTCGATCGCTAAGAATCCTTCTGGTACAGAAAGACGCTTGTTAGCGGAATCATCTAAGGTTCTCTCAAACCACTGAGTTGCAGAAGTAATGGCTGGATTTAAGGTATCTACCATAACGTATCTGGAAAGGGAAGCAATTCTCTCACTTCTCATTGGGTTTCTCTTATATGCCATAGCAGAAGATCCGATCTGATTCTTCTCAAATGGTTCTTCTACTTCTTTTAAGTGCTGTAACAGACGGATATCGTTGGACATCTTATGAGCACTTGCAGCGATTCCAGCAAGAACGTTTACTACACGGGTATCTACTTTTCTGGAATAGGTCTGTCCGGAAACAGCATAACAGTTCTCAAATCCCATTTTCTTAGCGATCATTGGATCGATCTTGTCGATGGTCTCATGATCTCCGTCAAACAGCTCTAAGAAACTTGCCTGAGTTCCTGTTGTTCCCTTGGAACCTAACATCTTTAAGGTGCTCTGTACATATTCCAGATCTTCCAGATCCATTAAGAACTCCTGTAACCAGAGAGTTGCACGTTTTCCAACAGTTGTTGGCTGTGCTGGCTGAAAATGAGTAAATGCCAGTGTTGGAAGATCTTTGTATTTCTCTGCAAATTTTGCTAATTCGTCAATTACGCTGACTAATTTCTTATGAACCAGCTTCATTGCTTCGTTCATAACGATAATATCTGTATTATCTCCAACGTAGCAGGATGTTGCTCCAAGGTGAATGATTCCTGCTGCTTTTGGACACTGCTGTCCATAAGCATAAACGTGACTCATAACATCATGACGAACCAGTTTTTCACGCTCTTTTGCCACATCATAATTGATGTCATTTACGTGCTCTTTTAATTCATCGATCATTTCCTGGGTAATAACAGGCTTGCCATCCTGGGATAAGCCAAGCTCCATTTCTGTCTCAGCCAATGCGATCCATAATTTTCTCCAAGTAGTAAATTTCATATCCTGGGAAAAAATATACTGCATTTCTTTGCTGGCATAACGCTCTGACAATGGGCTGGTATATCTGTCTGTACTCATAGTTAATCTCCTTATTTATCTGTTTACATCTGTTTCTTTGCCAAATCTGATTCTTTATCAAAATATTCTCCACGAATATCTTCCTTCGGCGGTTCCATTGGATATTTTCCGGTAAAACATCCCTTGCAGATTGGAAGTCCTTCGGACATTTCCTCTAATCGTTCAATATTCAAATATCCTAAAGAGTCGGCACCAATGATCTTGCAGATCTCTTCAACGGAACGATTATATGCGATCAACTGCTCTCTGGCAGGAATGTCGGTTCCGAAATAGCATGGCCACAAAAATGGTGGTGAGCTGATCCTTACGTGAACCTCCGTTGCTCCTGCTTCCCGAAGCATACGCACGATTCGATCCGAAGTAGTTCCTCGGACAATGGAGTCATCGATCATAATGACTCTTTTTCCGGCTACTGCTTCTTTTAAGACATTTAACTTGACCTGAACGCTGGATTCTCTGCTGCTCTGTTTTGGCTTAATGAAGGTTCTTCCTACATAGCTGTTCTTTACAAAAGCAGTACCATATGGGATTCCAGATTCTAAAGAATATCCTAAAGCTGCAGCATTTCCGGATTCCGGTACACCAGTGACCAGATCTGCCTCTACTGGTGAATCCTGCGCAAGAAAACGTCCTGCCTTGATCCTGCTGGCATACACGCTGACTCCGTCAATATGACTGTCCGGTCTGGCAAAATAAATATACTCAAAAATACATCTGGCTTCCTGCTCTTTCGGCAGTGCCATGCTCATATCTGATTCGATTCCCTTATCCGGAGTGATAGTCACCACTTCTCCCGGTAAGACGTTTCGAATAAATTCTGCTCCTACTGTATCCAGAGCACAAGTCTCTGAGGTCACAATATAGCAGTTATCTCTTTTTCCAATGCAAAGAGGCTTAAATCCATATGGATCTCTGGCTGCGATCAGTTTTCTAGGGCTTGCTACCACCAGGGCATAAGCACCTTTTAACTTCATGCAGGCACGTTTTACTGCTTCTTCTGCAGAACTGCAGTTGATTCGCTCTCTTGCAATGTGATAGGCGATCACCTCTGAATCAATGGTAGTCTGGAAAATTGCTCCTGTATACTCCAGATCCTCTCTCAGCTCGTTCGCGTTGATCAGATTACCATTGTGAGCTAACGCCAGTGTTCCTTTAACATAATTTAGCACAAGCGGCTGGGCGTTCTCCCGTGTGGAAGAACCGGCAGTCGAATACCTTGTATGTCCTACTCCGATATCACCCTTCATACCTTCTAAGATCTCCGGTGTGAATACCTCGTTAACAAGCCCCATCCCCTTATGGGAAAGTACCTTTCTTTTTGGACCGTTGGTATCGCTTACGGCGATACCACAGCTTTCTTGTCCCCTATGCTGTAAAGCAAACAGTCCATAATAAATAGTGGATGCAACATCCCCTCCATCAAAGTCGTAAATTCCGAAGACTCCGCACTCTTCATGCAATTCGTCTTCCTCAATGTAGCTGTTAAAAAGAACGTCTCTATTCATTTATGTCTCCATTATCTAGAAAATTTTGTGCCAGTCAGTAACTCGTATGCTTCTTTGTATTTATCTACAGTTTTTACAACTACTTCTTCTGGAAGCAAGTAATCACTGTCAGGATTTGCCTTCAACCAGTCTCTTACATACTGTTTGTCAAAGGAAGGCTGTCCTTTTCCTGGTTCATATCCTTCTAATGGCCAGAATCTGGAACTGTCTGGAGTGAGCATTTCATCTCCAAGAACTACATTTCCGTTCTCATCCAGTCCAAATTCAAATTTTGTATCTGCAATGATGATTCCTTTGCTTAATGCGTATTCTGCACATTTCTTGTAAAGGGCGATGGTGCAATCTTTGATCTGAGTTGCATAATCTAATCCTTTTCCTGGATATACCTTCTCTAACACCTCTACAGACTGTTCAAAGGAGATATTCTCATCATGATCACCGATCTCAGCCTTGGTACTTGGTGTGTAGATTGGTTCAGGCAGCTTATCAGATTCCTGCAATCCTTCTGGAAGAGTGATACCACATACAGTACCATTCTCTTTGTAGCTTGCCCAACCGCTTCCTGTAATGTATCCACGAACGATACACTCGATTGGAAGCATTTCCAGTTTCTTACACATCATGCTGTTGCCATTGAACTGTTCCTGCTGGAAAAATTCAGGCATATCTTTGGTATCTACTGAAAGCATGTGGTTTGGAAGCACATCCTTTGTAAAATCAAACCAGAATTTAGACATCTGGGTCAGGATAGCACCCTTATCTGTGATCTTATTCTTTAAGATAACGTCGAATGCGGAAATACGATCTGTTGCAACAATGATCAGGCTGTCTCCGTTATCATATACTTCTCTTACTTTTCCCTCTTTAAAAGGTTTAAATTCTTTCATGTTGGTTCCTCCTTAGCGGTTGTTGTTTATTTTACTAATAATGACTTACCTGTCATTTCAGCTGGCTGTTCTAATCCCATGATCTCAAGCAGTGTTGGTGCGATATCTGCCAGACATCCGCCTTCGCGAAGTTTCCAATTCTCTTCGCCATTTACAAGGATAAATGGAACTGGGTTGGTTGTATGAGCGGTATGTGGTTTTCCTGTTTCGTAATCTACCATCTTCTCTGCGTTACCGTGGTCAGCACAGATGAACATAACTCCGCCAACTTCTTTCACTGCTTCTACAGCGTCACCTACTAAGGAATCTACTCTCTCAACTGCTGCAACTGCTGCTGGGATCACACCTGTATGACCTACCATGTCAGGGTTTGCAAAGTTGATCACGATCACATCATAATCATCAGATTTGATTGCTTCTACTAAGTCCATTCCAACTTCTGGAGCACTCATTTCTGGTTTTAAGTCGTAGGTTGCAACTTCTTTTGGAGAGTTTACAAGTAAACGAGCCTCATCTACGTTTGGTTCTTCTACACCACCGTTAAAGAAGAATGTAACGTGGGCATATTTCTCTGTCTCAGCCAGACGAAGCTGCTTCTTGCCGCATTTTGCAAGATATTCACCAAAGGTGTTTGTAATAGATTCTTTCTCAAATGCGATAACTTTATTAGGAATTGTCTCATCATAATCTTTGAAGCAGACAAAAGTTAATGGAATAAAGGTTCTGTCAAATCCTGTGAAGTTATCATCACAGAAAGCTCTTGTCATCTCTCTTGCTCTGTCTGGACGGAAGTTAAAGAAAATAACGGAATCATTTTCTTTTACAACAGAAAGTGGCTTGCCATTCTCTACGATCACAGTAGGAAGTACGAACTCGTCTGTTACACCTTCTGCATAGGAAGCTTCCATAGCTGCTACAGCGCTTTCTGCCTGTACACCTTCTCCTGTTACCAGAGATTTGTATGCTTTCTCTACACGATCCCAGTTGTTATCACGATCCATTGCATAATAACGACCAGAAAGGGAAGCTACTTTACCTACACCGATCTCAGCCATCTTCTCTTCTAACTGAGCTACATAATCTTTACCGGAAGCTGGTGGTGTATCACGTCCATCTAAGAAAGCGTGTACATATACTTTAGAAAGGCCATTCTTCTTAGCCAGCTCTAACAGACCGTATACATGGGAAATGTGGCTGTGTACACCACCGTCTGATAATAATCCCCATAAATGAAGGTCTGAATCGTTCTTCTTGCAGTTCTCGATTGCCTGCATTAATCCTTTATTTTCAAAGAAATCTCCATCCTGAATAGATTTTGTGATTCTGGTAAGATCCTGATAAATGATCCGTCCAGCACCAATATTCATATGACCTACTTCTGAGTTACCCATCTGTCCATCTGGAAGACCTACAGCCATTCCTGATGCATTACCTGGTACGAATGGACATTCCTTCATTAACTTGTCCATTACCGGGGTGTTTGCCATAGCAATTGCATTGCCTTCTGTACGGTCATTTAAACCATACCCATCAAGTACCATTAATACAACTGGTTTCTTACTCATTTTGTGATTCCTCTCTCTTCTTTAATATTTTTCTTCTATTATAATACAATATTTTTGTGTGATTGCAAGTCTTTTCCAGCAAAGTCTTTCTTTGTAGCCGATCAAGACATCCGTTTTCTGACTATGATGTGCCGTTTCCTACTATGATGTACGGTTTCCTACTATATCAATAGCGTATCCTTCCAGATCCCGATCATCTTCCCACTGACCATATTTCTGTCCTGAGAAAAAGAAACTCTCCAGACCTGCCTGATCCATGCTCAAAGTGGTACTGTCATATATTTTTCCCTGAGCATCTATTGCGATATCTTTGGAAATGTCTGCCAGATATTTATAGAATTCCGCAACTTCTGTCTCATCCGTCAACATTCTGGTGGTCACATTCTGCTGGATACATGGGATCATCCGCAAAGAAATAGTTCCCGATGTCTGAATCTCCACCTGGGCTATTGTTGTATACAAAGTTCCTGTAGAAAACCAGAAATTTCCCAGACTATATGCAACCGGTACATTTTCAAGGTACTGTACTCCTTGCAGTCTGTGAGGATGCCCTCCAATGATCACGTCTGCGCCAGCCTCTGCAAACAACTTTGCCAGTTCTACCTGTCCAACCGAATACTGATTCCAGCCTTCAATGCCCCAGTGCACGTACACAATAACATAATCGCACTGGCTGTCCACTTCTCGGATAACCGAAAGAAACGTTTCCGGATCTAAAGTCTTTAATACTCCCGGCTCGGTTTCCGTGGCTTCTTTTGTATATTTATAATATTTTTCTATCTCTGTTGCAGAAACAAATCCTATCTTTCTTCCATTCGCCACCACATATTGCGCCTGTTTTGCTTCTTTAATATTCTCACCGGCTCCAATAGTGGATATTCCTGCATTTTCTAATGTGGTTATGGTATCTAACAACGCTTCTGCGCCATAATCGTATACATGATTATTCCCCAATGAAGCGATATCCGCCCCAAAAGCCTCTAACAACGATACTTTGTCCGGGTTCGCCCGGAAGGTATACGCTTTTCCTTCTAATGCCTCTCCTCTTTCGCTAAAGGAAAATTCATTATTAATAACAGAAATATCCACATCCTGCAATTCCTGCTGAATATTTCCATCGATACATTCTAATATCTCTCCTGAATGTTCATTTAATGTCTCCATGGTATACCAGTTCTCATCCAGGTTAATATCCCCTGTAAAATCAATTCGGATCACATCATCTTCTTGACATTCGATCCATTTTACATCCTGCCATTTATAAGATGCAAACTGCATGGCTCTTCCATACTGAAGCCACAGAACATGAATGGAATTTCCCGTCACTTCATACCAACTGTCCTTATTTATGGTTCGGTTCTCGATTTTCGAAACAAGTGTTGATAATGTATCTTCTCCATAAGTATCAGCCACCCATAATAAGAACGAATCATTTACTGAATACCCAGCAAAAAAATTGTTACTTCCATTCTCTAAAATATTATGTACATCCTTCTGAATCTGCTCCAGATCTTGTTTTTCATTACTAATCTGCCCCGAGTCACTTTCCTGCCGATCTTTGTCTAGTTGCATATTCGCTTCCGTCTGTCCATCTTTGCCTAAATCGGTTTCCTGGTTCTTACTGACCTCACTTGCCCCAGGTTCCAAAGTTTGATGATGTTTCCCGATGATCACCAGCACCAGAAAAAACACCATAACAATTCCGGCACACCCTAATTTCTTTCGCAATTTTCTATCCTCATAATTCTAAACACCATAGTATCAAGGACAGTCTATCATAGATGGGTTGTGCCTGTCAAAGACAATCAAAAAGGGAGACTTCATTGATATCCAATGAAATCCCCCTCGATCTCTGTGATTCCTAATTCAGTTTCCATAGTGCCTTTTGGCAAGATCTACCATGTAGACACCACTACAGACTGTATCTTAGTAATTAACGATCTGTCCGAATTCAGCTTTTAAGGATGCTCCACCAACTAATCCACCATCGATGTCTGGTTTTGCAAATAATTCAGCTGCATTTCCAGCATTTACAGATCCGCCGTACTGGATACGAACTGCTTCTGCTGTAGCTTCATCATACATCTCTTTGATGCACTCACGGATTGCTCCACAAACTTCCTGTGCCTGATCAGAAGTAGCTGTTTTACCAGTTCCGATAGCCCAGATTGGCTCGTAAGCGATTACCATAGAAGCAACCTGCTCTGCTGTTACACCATCAAGATCGGATTTGATCTGTAAACGGATCCAATCTAATGTAACGCCCATTTCTCTCTGCTCTAAAGATTCTCCACAGCAAAGGATTGGAGTAAGTCCAGCTTCAAAAGCTTTCTTTACTTTTTTATTTAATAATGCATCATCTTCTTTGAAGTAATCACGTCTCTCAGAATGTCCAAGAACAACATACTTAACACCAGCATCTACTAACATCTCTGCAGAGATCTCTCCTGTGTAAGCACCTTTCTCTTCAAAGTACATATTTTCAGCACCAACTGCTACGTTAGTTCCTTTTAATGCTTCTACTACAGGAACGATATCGATTGCTGGTACACAGTAAACAACATCAACTGTATCAGAAACTACTAATGGTTTTAATTCTTCTACTAATTTTACAGCCTGGCTTGGAGTCATGTTCATTTTCCAGTTACCAGCTACAATTTTTCTTCTTGCCATTTTATTGTTCTCCTTATTTATCGTCTGCTGCCATTACACCAGGAAGTGCTTTACCCTCTAAGAATTCAAGAGAAGCTCCACCACCTGTAGAAATGTGGCTCATCTTATCGCCATATCCCATCTGGTTAACTGCTGCTGCAGAATCTCCACCACCGATGATGGTTGTTGCATCTGTATCAGCTAAAGCTTTTGCTACTGCAAGAGTACCAGCTGCTAATGTTGGGTTCTCGAATACACCCATTGGTCCATTCCAAACAACAGTCTTTGCAGATTTAACTGCTTCTGCAAATAATTCAGCAGATTTAGGTCCGATATCGCATCCTTCTCTGTCTGCTGGCATATTTGTTGCATCGTAAACTTCAGTCTCAACTGGAGCGTCGATTGGGTTAGGGAAATCTTTGATAGTTACAGCATCAACTGGAAGTAATAATTTCTTTCCAAGCTGCTCTGCTTTTGCCATCATTTCTTTACAGTAATCTAATTTATCGTTATCTACTAAAGATAATCCGATTTCGTATCCCTGTGCTTTTAAGAATGTGTAAGCCATACCACCACCGATGATGAGGGTATCACATTTCTCTAATAAGTTGTTGATTACGTTTAACTTGTCCGCAACTTTAGCACCACCAAGGATTGCTACGAATGGGCGAACTGGATTCTCTACTGCATTTCCTAAGAAATCGATCTCTTTCTGCATTAAGTATCCAACTACGTTCTCTCCGCCTTTTTCAGAGATGAATTTTGTTACACCAGCTACAGAAGCGTGTGCTCTATGAGAAGATCCGAAAGCGTCACATACATATACGTCTGCAAGGTCAGCTAATTCTTTGCTGAATTCTTCGCCGTTCTTTGTCTCTTCTGCTCCACGGAAACGTGTATTCTGAAGTAATACAACATCTCCTTCTTTCATAGCTTCTACAGCTTTTGTTGCTTCTTCGCCAGTTACATTGTAATCAGCTACGAATACAACTTCTTTGCCAAGTTTCTCAGAAAGTCTCTTAGCAACTGGAGCTAAAGATTCTTTCTCGTTTGGTCCGTTCTTTACTTTTCCAAGGTGGGAGCAAAGAATTACTTTTCCACCATCGTTTAATAATTTCTGGATTGTTGGAAGAGCTGCTACGATACGTGTCTCGTCTGTGATCTCACCATCTTTTAAAGGTACGTTAAAGTCACAACGAACAAGAACTCTTTTTCCAGCTACGTTGATGTCATCAACTGATTTCTTATTTAATCCCATTATTCCATCCTCCTGGATATTTATATTATGAAAGAACTCTCCAATGGAGTTCTTAGTCATCGATTTCAAATAAGCGATTGTTGAAAAAAACCCCGCCCAATCTGGGCAGGGCCTTTTATCTTCATTATGAATGTTCCACTGGACTAGTAAGCCAACTTCGCTATCGCTAGTTGCCCTTAGTCTTGGAAATAGTTTCTGAATTAAGCTAACTCAGAGAAGTATTTGATTGTACGAACCATCTGAGATGTGTAGCTGTTCTCGTTATCATACCAAGAAACAACCTGTACTTCGTACTGATCATCAGAGATTTTGCTAACCATTGTCTGTGTAGCATCGAATAAAGAACCAAATCTCATTCCTACGATATCAGAAGAAACGATTTCGTCTTCGTTGTATCCGAAGGACTCGTTAGCTGCTGCTTTCATAGCTGCATTGATTCCATCAACAG
>JAGAOC010000054.1 GCA_017623935.1 Agathobacter sp.
AGCTCCATATAAAGTTCATTAGGATCGTAAACCATAACGATGTTTTCAGCAGCTCCAGCTATATTTCCCGCAGCCAGATTTTTTATATAAGAAACGTAACCGCTGTGCCGGGCAACCAGTGTTCCACTTTCTATAAATTCTTGCTGTAACTGGATCTGTTCTTTTAGTTTCTGCACCCGATATTCATACAGTTTCTTATCATAGCTTCCATTTTCTTTTAAGGTCTTTTGGGCGGTCTCATCGGTGGTCTGCTTCAACTCCAGTTCTAAGATCTTTTCTGAAATAGCAAAGCTCTGCTGTTCCCTAGACAGCTGGGATTTTAGTTCTTTCAGCTGCTCCTTTGCAGATTCCACATCCCCGTAAGCTAAGATATCTCCAACTTCTACATAATCTCCAATCTCTACCAAAATATCCGTAACAGTTACGCTCGTAGAATAGAAATGTGGATATTCCTGGACTTTGACCGTTCCCAGGGCAATCTTTAAATCTCCAACTTCCCCCATTTCTACTGGGCGAAAGGCTTCATTAACGGATACGGGTTCTAATAACTCTGGTGCTTCCTGAACAACCTTTTCGCCACAGCCTGCCAAAAGTGAAACCATTCCTAAAAAAGCCGCGGTAGCTGTCTGTATTCTTTTTCTGTTCATCAATTTAATGCCACCTTCTCTCCACCGTCTAACCCCTGAGTGATGATCATGTAATCCCCGGCTGTCTGCCCCACTGTCACCACGCGAGCTTCTAAAAAGCCTTCTTCATCTTCCACATAGACCACATAATTTTCATTGATCTTCTTTACTGCGCTCTTTTTCACATAGACCACATTTTCTAAAAGTGGCATCTGAATTTTCATGGTCAACTTATCTCCATCGGATACTGAGGACATATCCGAGATTGGTGTAAATAATAGTTCTTTTCCCTGAATACTGGTAAGCTCCAATTCATACTCAATATTAGAAAGAGTTGCTACATAGGTTTCTCCCACTGTAAAACAGCCTGTATCTTCTATTCCATCTACCTCAGCCGTATAATTTCCCGTTCCACAAATCTGGGTAATTTGGTTTCTGCCTGGTGAAAAGTAACCATTCAACAGGTAGTCATTGATCGCAGTGATCGTGCCAGAATCCTGGGCTTTTACCTGATAACTTTCTATTTTTTCTTCTGCCTCTTCCAGATAAAGAGAAGTAATGTAGATATCATCTTTTAGCATTTTGATATCTTCTTTATAGTCCAAAGAAGAATCAATCTTCATGAGATTTTGATAGTGATCTATCATCATATTCATGCTGTCGATCTCTTCCTCATATCCTGCTATGGTCTCCTCTAAACTATCACAGCAAAATGAGATCAAAAGATCCCCTTTTTTCACTTTATCGCCAGTAGACACATAAACTTTTTCCAGCTGCAGATTGGAATTTGTCACATCATAATAGACTCTTTTGTACCCTTCCGCTTGCAGGGTAAACGTATAATCCCAGCTTAGATTCCCTTTTATGGCTTCTGTGGTAGTATGTATTCTTTTTTGGTAGCCTTCCGGCTGGATCTGCACCAGGTCAGTCTGTTTTGTCCCACATCCTGCCAAAAAAACGATGCAGAGTCCTGCTCCTAGTAATATTTTTGCTTTTTTCATACAAACTCCCCCTTTAGCGGGAATACTAATTACAGTTCGTCCTGCAGATAGATAACGCTTCCATCCAAGGCGTTGACCAGGATGGGATTGTATATTGACTCATCAATGAGTTCTCCATCCAATTCCGTCTGATGACAGAACCGCCACACTGGAATATAGCTGTAATAGCCTTCCTGCCCTTTAACTTTAATTCTAAAATAGATCAATTCAATGGAATTGATAATTAATTGCTCCTTCGTATCAAAACACGGATCTCTTGGGATATATACTTTATCAAACTCTTCTATAAGCGCTGTTTTCAGGCTTTCTTTTACCGTATCAAAGGACGCATATTTTGTTACTTTTGTGCTTCCTATCACTTGAACTGGATTACCTATATTGACATTCATAATCCCCTGATCCACCAGATAGACTTTAATTTGTGGATCTAATTCATACATGGTTCCTGTATACAAGCTCCCTATGTTTATATAGTTATCTAAATGTGTAATGAGATCATTACCCAGATCATCTTTTAAAACATAGCTGATATAATGCCCGTCCTCCATAAAATATTCTCTGCCATAAGGATGATCTCCCCAGCACAATCCGGAATGTTCTTCAATCTGGTAGCCTGAGACAAAAATCCCCAGCTTTTCCAAAAAATCTGCAGCCAGCTTTTCTGCCTCCTCCATACTGTAGGAACAGAGATTTTCTTCACTTGGCTCATGGCCTGAGGAACCATATTGTAGAAATTCATTTCGGTGTTCTTCTGACACGTGTAAAGCCCCAAAATTTTCTACGATGAGATCACAGTAAATCGTCCTCCTGCTATGTATCCATCCAGTTTCTTCATCTTTGCTGGAATCGTAGAATTTTTTTGTAGCCGGATACGCCATTTCCTCTATTACTGACCAATCCAGATCCTCTTCTTCTATTACTTTCACTTCCACAATAGACATATAATCTACTGTCGGGATCCGGATTTCTCCATCAATCGTTATGGTTGCTTCTTTCCCGTCTTCTCTGATAACGGTAAAACTTTCTACCCAATCTTCCTCATTGGCAAACTGTGCCAATGTAGATCCGCCGGAATCTTCCGCTTTCTGCCCCTCTTCTGTGGATCCATTTTCAAATTCATCCAGATCATAATCTACCTTTCCCGCACTTTCACTGGAACACGCTCCTAGATTCGTGATCAAACAACTCATCATTAGTAAAAAAGCAACTCTTTTTTTCATAAACCTTCACCCTTTCTTTTCCCTACATTGTTTGTTAATTACTCTTTGTTGTTTACATTTTACGAAAATAAAAATTAACATCCAATGATGTAACGGATTAAGATTTTATGAAGTTCTTATTTCCAATTGTCCTTACGATATCGCATTTAAAACTCTTCTCTTAAATTAATAATAGTTCCATCAATAGCATTGATCAGAACCGGGTTATAAACAGTCTCTTCCATGATCTCATTCCCCAATTTAGCCTGACGGCAGATTCTCCACACCGGAATATAACTGTAATATCCCTCTTTTTCCTTGTCCTGAACTCGAAAATACGTAAGTTCAATGGAATTTAATATGAGATCTTCCTGCCCCTCAAACTTTTCATTTTTGATATACACCTCTTCAAAATTCTCCTGAAAAGCTTTTCGAACAATATTCTGAATTGATTCAAAGGAAAGGAAACCAGTTACTGGAGTGGTCTTAACTACTCTAACTAGATTATAAAAATTTGCCTCCATAATCCCTTCATCCACGACATAGACCTCAATGACAGATCTTATGGCATACTTTTTCCCTGTACGCAAGCTGTAATAATCTCCATACAAAGTCAAACCTTTATCATCCGCCAAAATGTTTCCCATTTCATCCGCTAAGCCAAAGGTAATTACATAACCATCTACTGCCTGTTCATCCGCAACCGTTGCAGTTTTATTGCAAGCTAACGATTCTTCCACCCATGCCATTCCACTTATGTCTACAGGTTCATAATCCGGATACCCTGCCTCCACTAAAAAGTCTCTTGCAAGTTCTTCTGCTTCTTCTTGACTATATTTACACAAATTCTTAGCCGTTCCAGTAGCTATTGCTCTTTGATACACAAGGTTGTCCTCTTTATTCAAGGATTCTGGCATTGCCTCAGTAGGATCCTTGGGAGAGATCATAATATAGAGAAGCTGTTGATCAACCTTCGTCCCCTCTGGTGCTCTTTCCTGCAGTTCCTTATCCGTCTCTATTATTTTCTCCACTGGATATGCCATTTCCTCCATGTAAGAAAATTCTTCTCCCTCTATGTCAGGCACTTTTACCTCTACCACAGACATATGATCCGTTTTTGGAATATTAACCTCTGAATCAATCTGAATATTCACTTCCTGCCCCTCGCCGTCAGTTACGGTAAAGCTTTCCGTCCACTTTTCCTCATTAAGGAATTGTGCCAACGTAGCTCCCGTAACACCGCTCTGTGCTGCGGCAGTTCCTTCTGATGAATCCAGATTGTAGTCCACATCTTTCCTATTTTCTCCTGAACAAGCAACCAGATTCATTGCCAGCCCCCCCCAGCAACAACAGACTCACAACTTTTTTCTTTTTCATGCACATTCCCCCTTTTTCGGGAATACTAATTACAACTCATCCTGCAGATAGATAACACTTCCATCCAAGGCATTGATCAGGATTGGATTATATACAAACTCGTCAATGAATTCTCCATCCAGTTCTGTCTGATGGCAGAACCGCCAAACCGGAATATAGCTGTAACAGCCTTCCTGCTCTTTATCTCTAATTCTAAAATAGACCAATTCAATAGAATTGATAATCAATTGTTCCTGTTTATCAAAATAAGGATCTCTTGGAATATATACCTCATCAAACTCTTCCAAAAGAGCTGTTTTCAAGCTTTCTTTTATTGTGTCAAAAGAAGCATACTTTGTTACTTTTGTGCTTCCTATCACTTGAACTGGATTTTCCAACCAGATACGCATAATCCCCTCATCTACCAGATACACTTGGATTTGTGGATCAAATTCATACATGGTTCCTGTATACAGACTATCTAAATTTATATAGTTATCCATATGCGTGATGAGATCATTTCCCAGATCATCTTTTAAAACATAGCTGATATAATGTCCATCCTCCATAAAGTTCTCTTTGCCATAGGGATGATCTCCCCATATCATCCCCGTATGTTCTTTGACCTGATAACCAGAAACAGAAATTCCCAGCTTTTCCAAAAAATCTGCTGCTAGTTTTTCAGCCTCCTCCATACTGTAGGAACAGAGATTTTCTTCACTTGGCTGATGCCCTGAGGAACCATATTTTAAAAATTCATTTCGGTGTTCCTCAGACACATGAAGAGCCCCAAAATTTTCTGCTGAAAGATAATAGGAAATCCGCCGTCTTTTGTATCCCCATCCAGCTTCTTCATCCTTACTAGAATCATAAAAGGTTTTTGTAACTGGATACGCCATTTCATCTACCACTGACCAATCCAGATCTTCCTCTTCTGGAACTTTCACTTCCACAATAGACATATAATCTGCCGTCGGAATCCGAACTTCTCCATCAATCGTAACTGTTATTTCTTTACCACTTTCTCTGATAACGGTAAAACTTTCTACCCAATCTTCCTCATTGGCAAACTGTGCCAATGTAGATCCGCCGGAATCTTTTGTCTTCTGCCCCTCTTCTGTAGCGCCATTTCCTAATTCATCCAGATCATAATCTACCTTTCCAGCACTTTCACTGGAACACGCTCCCAGATTCGTAATCAAACAACTCATCACTAGTAAAAAAGCAACTCTTTTTTTCATAAACCTTCACCCTTTCTCTTCCCTACATTGTTTGTTAATTACTCTTTGTTGTTTACATTTTACGAAAATAAAAATTAACATCCAATGACGTAACGGATTAAGATTTTATGAAGTTGTTATTTGGAAATTAGACGCTTATGATGCCTCTCTTAAAACTCTTCTCTTAAATTAATGATGGTTCCATCCATGGCATTGATCAGGATTGGCGTATAAATAACCTTTTCCACCTCTCCTCCAAGCTTCTCCCGTCGACAAAATAGCCATACTGGAATGTAACTGTAACAGCCTTCCTTTTCTTTATCTCGAATCCGAAAATAGGTCAATTCTACTGAATTAAATAAGACCGTTCTCTTTGTCCAGTTAAATTTTTCATTTGGAAGATAGATGTCTGCAAAATCTTCTTGAAGAGCGGCTCTGAAAATCTTTTGCACAGATCCAAAAGAGAGAAGATTTACGACAGAAGAGGTCTCTACCACATGAACCGGATTACAAAATTGTATTTCCATGATTCCTTCATCCACTACATAGACTTCGATATAAGAATCCCAATCATACATCGTACCTGTAGATATTCTAATCAAGTCGTCATAATCATGTTGCGATACATCTAGTTTGTTTCCAGCCTCATCTTCTAACTCAAACCTGATCACATAACCGTCTATTGCTTTTTGATTATAATGACCCTGGATCTCATCTCCCTCATAATCCCCCAGCCAATGCAGTTCTCCTGTCTTATTGGGCTGATATCCTGTAAAACCGGATTCTTCTATAAATTTTTGCGCCAGTTCTTCCGCCTCTGTCCTGCTGTATTTACAGAGATTTTCTCCCAACTCCTCTCCTTCGTCAGGGTAATATGCATCATACAGAGCTCCTTCAACCGTTACCTCTTCCGGAATTGCTTGTGTAAAATCTGTGGGATAAACATATATAAAAAGTTGTTTCTCTAACAGTGTCAGTTCCACTCCCTCCCCCACCCGATCCAATTCAGTTGTCACCCTTTTCTCCACTGGAAATGCCATTTTCTCCGTATAAGAAAAATCCTCTTCCTCTATCTCGGGCACTTTTACCTCTATCACAGACAAATGGTCTGTCTTGGGTACCTGGATCTCGGATTCTATTTGAACAGGTATTTCCTTTCCATCATTTTCTACTGTAAATAACTCATTCCATGGTTCCAGATTGGAAAACTGCGCCAGGGTTGACAGACTGTCCTGCTCTGTTTCAGTTCCCCTTCCCTCTTCTTGGGATTCATTCAGGTTATAATCTACGTCGGCACTCTGACAACCAGTTAAGAAGATTGACGCCGCCACTACCGTTACAAATAGTTTAGTTGTGTTTCTTTTTTTCATAGAGACTCCCTTCTCTTGTTGGAATTTCTACTGCGCAATATCCGTACATTCCATAATATCTTCCAGCTCGATAACACTTCCATCTATGGCATTGACAAATACAGGTCTGTCTTTTATGATCCGCTCACTCTCAGTTCCTTTTCTATGACTTAATCGCCAAGCCGGCACATAACTGAAATATCCCTCTCTACTTTCATCCTTTACGCACACATAATTTAATTCCAGCACTGTAAAATTTGTCACTTCATCTTCAGAAAGATATTTTTCTGGATGTTCGCTTAATTCCTTTTTAATGATTCCCTTAACAGTATCTAAAGAAAGAAGCGTCACATCATCTATCTTCTGCACCAAACTTACCGGTTCATATATCTCAAAATATAAGATTCCATAATCATTGATATAAATTGTACTTTCACTGGAAAAAGAAGTTTCTCCATAGCCTGTTGTAAATCCACCAAAAACCATAGCTCCATCTCCTTTTTCTGCCACAAAACAATATCCATCTGCCACTGTTTCAGATTTGCTTCCTTGCTCAAATTCCCATAGGTTCGGAGAAGTTTCATGCCACACAGGATCTGTCCATCCGATTTCATCTAAGATCTGCTCTGCCTGCATTTTTGCCTCTGCTTCCGTTATGGTACACAGATTCTTTAAACCGGCAGTCTCATTCCCGTCACCCCTCGACCAAATTACCTCAAGATCAAGATATTCTTCTGGAACCACTTGAGACAAATCTTCCACTGTAAAAATAATCCGTTTATATTTCTCATCAAACTCAAGCCAATAGGATAATGAATTAGAAATTCCGCAATACTGATTTCCCGAAAAGTCCACTTCCTCGTTGGAATATCCCTCTAAGGAATCGAACAACTGCAAAATAACTTGCTTTTTATATTCCTCATCAAAAGTGATCTCTTCTAATTCCGTTACTGACATCTGCTCCACATCAGGAATTCTTATAGATGCACTAATATGAAATTGTTTATCCTCAGCCACAGTCAGATCTTCCTGCCAATTCACTCCCGCCTCCAAAGTTAAAGGCGACACCTCCGAGAGCGAGCTTTCCTGCTGAGAATCTCCCCCAAGCTCTATATCATAGTCTACCTCTGCCTTTTGACAGCCACATAACAGAAGGGATAACATTCCTGCCACTGCACACAATTTTTTTAATTTTTCTTTCTGCACCTTGTATTCCTCCTGCGCATTTTTACTCTTCCCCCTGGATCACATCTTCCAAATTAATGATGCTACCATCAATAGCATTGACAATAACTGGATATCGAGATATCAGTCTTTCTCCAGAAGTATTGGCTGCTCCCCGCACACAGAGCCGCCATGCCGGTACATAGCTATAATAACCATCTCTCTCTTTATCCTTCACTCGGATATAGTTCAATTCCATTTCATAAAATGGAGATAGACCACTCTTCGCCAGATACGGATCTGGATTGCTACTAAGTTCTTTTCGAATGACTCCCTTAATACTATCTAAAGACAATAGGTTCACATTATCCGTCATGGTAATCAGTTTGACAGGATTTTTCACTTCTACCTTGAGTACACCCTTATCGTTGACAAAAACACTAGCTTCCCCCAGTAACTGTCCTGCATGATCCGCTACCAGATTATAACCCGTGTCAAAATCTCCAAATACCAGCTCTCCATCCCCTAGAGAACAGTCAAAACAATAACCATCATAAATATGTACCGGATCGTATTGGTAACTTACATTACCAAACCAACTACATACCTTTGCATCTTTCCATTCTGGCATCCATCCAAAGATGTTTAAAGTCTCTTCTGCCAGTCTTTTTGCCTCTTCCTCAGACATTTCACACTGGTTCTCAAAATTCACCTCGTAATCACTCTCATAAACCATCTCATCCTCCGGTACCCCAACCCAAATATAACTTCCATCCATTTCAATTCCTTGTGGCCAGATATCGGATACTTTCTCCGGTTCAAAGGTGATAGTGGTTCCCTCTTCCCCTTCCGAAATATTCAAAATATAATTGCTGGAAAGATAAGTTCCGTAGTAGGAAACTTTGGTAAAGTCTGTAACAACTTCTGATTTTTCTTCGTTAGAATAAACTTCTAAGGAACCATATAATGCCTTTATAATGGTTTTAAGATATTCTTCATTCAGTTCCTGTCTCTGAACTTCCACTACAGACATTTTCTCCACATCTGGAATCTTAACAGAGCATTTTATAACAACTTCCCGATTATCTGAAGTGACCAGAGTCTCTTCCCACGTTTCTCCTGATTCCAGCTCTAAGGGAGAGATTCCCTGAGCTTCACTTTCCTCCGTATCCAGTCCATAATCTACGTCTGCATTTTGACAACCGCATAACAGAAGGGATAACAATCCTGCCGCTGCACACAATCTTTTTATTTTTTCTTTCTGCACCTCGTATTCCTCCTGCGTATTTTCCATTTTATTCCAGATCTAACCTTCCGAATTTACCACAATTTTCAGATCTGTCACCTTCCATTTTCGCATTTTTTACTGGTCCACCTGGATTATATCTTCCAAATTAATAATGCTACCATCTATGGCATTGACAAACACTGGAACGGAAGCAACTTTTCTATTACTGCCAGAACCCATCTTATAACACAGACGCCACGCTGGCACATAGCTAAAATATCCTGCCCGATTCTCATCTTCGATCCGAAGATAATTTAATTCCAGCTCACCAAAATGCAGGGTGTTTTCTTCCCCAAAATATTGATCCGGATTATCACTTAATTCTTTCTTTATGATTCCTTTTACAGTGTCTAAGGAAAGCAGTGACACATTCTCTGTCTCCTGTACAAAATAAACAGGATCTTCTACCATAAGCTCTATAATGCCATGGTCATTGATACAGATCGTTGCTGTTCCGTTATAAATGTTTCTCTCTTCTCCAAGAAGTTCATAACCTGTGTCAAAGTCTCCAAAGACCAGATTTCCTGCACCTTTTTCACAGGTCAGATAATAGCCATCTGTATAGTAGTTCATGTCCTCATCTTCATAATCAGACCATTCCAGAACCTTGGTATCCTGCCAGATAAATTCCGTCCAGCCAATAGTTCCCAACACCTTTTCTGCCTGCTTTTTCGCTTCTTCCTCAGTAATGGTACATAAATTTCCATTCATCGCATTCTGATCCACCGTTCCGCCATAGCATAATTCCCTAGCATCCTTCAATTCCTCCGGGCAGACCAAAGACTGATCTATCAATGAAAAAGTAATTCTGTCTGCATAATCTTCCTCTGTATAAAAACCAATTTCATAGGTTAAGGAATCAATTTTTCCATAATAAGATTCTCCTGAAAAATCTGTTACTGCTACCGCTGTATCTGGCGCATTTTCCAATTCCTTGGTACATTTTTCAATCTCTCTTTTCAGTCGCTCGTTTTGTTTCTCACAGTTTTCAATAGACTCTGCGTCATATTGCACACTAGAATCCGTTTTCATTTTCAACAAGAACTCTTCGTTGAGTTCTAAAGATATTTCATAAGACTGAAGCAAAGTCTGCCATCTGTCTTTTGACCAGTTCTTCTGTTCGTTTGCATACACTTCTGAGGTTCCATACAATTCCTGAATTACCTTTTTCTTATATTCCTCATCGAACACAACATTCTGCAGCTCTGCCACCGACATCTGCTCCACATCCGGAATCTTTACAGTGGCATGAATGGACACATTTTTATCCTCTGAAATAGAAAAATCTTCCGTCCATTCTCCAGCTTCCTCCATGCCAAGGGGCGAGGTTTCCTGCCCCTTACTTTCTGCTTGAGTATCTGCACCAGAATTCATCTCATAATCTACCTCTGCTTTCTGACAGCCACTCAGTAAAAGTGATAACATTCCTACTGTAAAAAACATTTTTTCTATTTTATTTTTTCTCATAATTTTTCTCTCCTTTATTCTAGAAACATACTGATCTTTGGCGGTTACATGGTATCTTCCAGATAAATAATGCTTCCATCCATAGCATTAACTATCAATGGGCAATTAGATATTTTTCTCTCAGTCCCCACCGGATAACTTAATCTCCAAACCGGTACATAGGTGTAATAATCCTCTCTGTTTTTATCCTTTACCCGAATGTAATTCAATTCCAATTCTGTAAACCAAGTGGTTTCACTGGAAGAAAGATAGATTTCTGGGTGTTCATTTATCTCTCTTCTGATAATTGCTTTTACAGTATCAATTGGAAGAAGTGCCACATTTTTTGTTATCTCTACAATGTTAACAGGCTCCTGTATATTCAGATTCAAAATCCCATGGTCATTGATACAGAGCTCTATCTTTCCTTTGAAAACGGTATCTTTTCCATCCATCGCCTGATAAGTAGAAGCAAAGGTTTCAAAGATCATTCCATCTACTCCAATATAGCCTTCCAGTAAATAGCCATCGTAGGTGCTGATAGGCTCCTGTTGTTCAAATCCCAGCCATTCCAGTTCTACAATATTTTCCCAGACTACCTCCGACCAGCCCAGATCACGAAGAAATGTTTCCGCCTGCGTCTTTGCTTCCTCCTCCGAAAAAGTACAGGTATTTTTACCTCCGGATGCTTTATCCCTTGTTCCCAGCACATAAGACACATCATCCAGCTTCTGCATTTCCTCTGGACAGACCTCATACATATCTTCTATATCAAAAGAAATCGTTTTTTCTTCCCCTTTATCAAAGGATAATTCGTAAGTAAGGGAATTATAGATTCCCGTATACATTTCAAAGGTTGGAATTTCTGTAACTCCTCCCATCACTTCCTGATCTCCATACAGTTTTTCTATCCATCGTGTTACAAATTCCTGATCCATAGGCTCCACCTGCACTTCTACCACAGACATCTGCTCCGCTTCCGGAATAATCACTTCACTACTGATAGAAACACTCATATTTTCTGTTCCCTCGGACACAATAAATTCATCCACCCATTTTTCAACCTCTTGTAATTCCAAAGGCGAAGTCCCCTGTTCTGTATTGTCCAGAATATCTGCATCGAAATCCAATTCAGAAACCATATCCGCTTTTTCACAACCACATAGCAAAAGAGAGATCATTCCGACTGTTCCACAAAATCTTTTTAACTTTCCTTTCTTCATTCCATATCCCTCCTGCCCCGAATCACATCTTCCAAATCGATGATACTTCCGTCTATGGCATTGACAAATACCGGAACAGAAGATATTTTTCTATTATTATCCGTTCCCGTCATATTACATAAACGCCATGCTGGCACATAGCTAAAATATCCAGCCCTGCTCTCATCTTCAATCCGAAGATAATTTAACTGCAATTCTATAAAATGGATTGTACTTTTTCCATTAAAATATTTATCTGGATTTTCACTTAATTCTTTTTTGATGATTCCTTTTACAGTATCCAGGGAAAGAAGGGAGACATTCTCTGTCTCCTGTACAAAATTAACAGGATTACCTACCGAAACTGATACAATCCCATGGTCATTGATACAGATTGTTGCTGTTTCATTACAATAATTTTCTTTTTCTACAAGAAAACTATATCCGCTATCAAATTCACCAAAGGCAAAATCCCCAACTCCTTTTTCACAGGTAAAACAATATCCATCCGGCAGATGATTTGTTGTACTTGTACCATCCGCCTCCCCTAAGAAATCACTCCACTCCAGTACCTGGGTATCCTGCCAGACAAACTCCGTCCAGCCCATGGCTCTTAGCACCTCTTCTGCCTGCTTTTTTGCTTCTTCTTCTGTGATGGTACACAAATTCTTTTTATCAACAATATAAGATTGCGATGACCCACCATAGCTCAATTTCTTTGCATCCTTTAATTCATCCGGACAGACCTGTGATGCATCTGCCACAGAAAAACGGATCTCTGAATAATCCCCTAAATAAAAATCAATTTCATAGATCAAACCGTTTATAGTCCCATAATAGGATTCTCCCGAAAAATCCGTTGTTACTGCTACAGTCTCCGGTGCTGCTTCCATTTGTTTGGTGCACTTTTCAATTTCATCCTGCAGTTCCTCTATGAGACCTTCAAAAAAATCGATACTGGCATCATATTGTCCGGTAGAATCCGCTTTCATTTCTAATAAGCATAATTTTTCATCTTCTAATTCTTCCTCGCAAGACTTAATATATGCCTCCCATCTGTCCTTGGTCCAACTTTCCTGTTCATTGGCATACACTTCTAATGTACCATATAATTTCTGAATAACTTTTTTCTTATATGCTTCATCAAAAGTCACCTCCTGCAATTCCATTACAGACATCTGCTCCACATCTGGAATCTTTACATTAGCTTGAATGGATACATTTTTATCTTCTGAGATTGAAATTTCTTCTTCCCAATTATCTACTGATTCTAAATTAAGTGGTGAAGTTTCCTGTTCTAGAGTTCCTTGCTGAGTATCTATATCGTAATCTACAGTACCTTTCTCACAACCACACAACAAAACCGATAATGAACACACCGTCAAAAAAATCGATATCTTTCTTCTGTTCATAATTTTTGCCTCCTTCTGTTCAAGTGGTCTTTTTTCAAAGGGGCTTTCCCCTTTCTATTGCCTATTGTAATAGAGGCTTGTAAACAAATTGTATCATAGTTCATCTTTTTTCAAATTTTATTTAAACTAAAAAAGCAGCAGGTAAATTCCTGCCGCCTAGCGAACTCTTTTACTGTTTTTCCGGCATAACACACCAGACATAGCTGTCCTTGGAATATGCCTGCAAAATCTGGTAAACATCTTCTTCCGAGGTTAGTCTCATATAACTCTTCCACTGGAGATCCTGCCCCACCAGACTTGTATAAGGCACCTGTTCTTCTACCAGAAGATTCTCCGTAGAAATAGATTCCACTACATATACTGATTGGAGCGCCTGCCTCTGAAACACATTTGTGATAGCATCCCCATTAATACCGTCTTTCTGCTCCATCTGAGCATAAAATACAGTACCGTCCTCTAACATATATACGGTATGCTTTGCTGATTCGTCATATTTGCAAAATTCAATCTTCCAGTAATATGCCGTATAGATTCCAAAGGTCGTATCTACTGCTTTGAACGGAACTGCTTTCCAGGTGTACCAGTTTCCATAAGCGGTGCGTATTTCCTCAGGATAATACTGCTGCGCGCAAAGTTCTGCGATAGCTGCCTTTGCCAATTCCACCGCTTCGTAATCCTCAATCTCCATTTCATAAGCAGAGATCTGCTGAGTGGTACTTTCCCATTGGCCCGTGATCAGCTGGAGCCGTTCTATGGTCTTTAGATTTAAGGAAGCATTTCTGGCTGTAGCAGAACTGGCAGCAGAATAATATTCCTGGGAAACTGCCTTAACTGTATCATTTTCCAGATTACTCTGCCATTTCAGAATCCTTCCCGGAAGAAAGATTCCGCAAACAGCAATTACCATAGCAAAAACTGCCATAACCCAAAACTTCCATTTTCCTTTTCTTTTTTCTGCATCATTTTTCATGATCTTTTCTCCATTGCCAAGCTTTCACACTTTTCAAATATTCTGATCGCCATCTAAAAAACGCACTTTCATAGTGGTGCCTTTTCCCAATTCACTCTCAATAGAAAGCTCTGCTTCATGCCGTTCCATAATAAGAGCCACCAGAGACATTCCGATTCCCGCTCCTCCCTCTTTTCGGGAACGGGATTTATCTACCATGTAAAACTCGTTACAAATGCGCTTAGCGTCTTCTTGAGTCATACCAATTCCATGATCCTCCACCAAAAGTTCATAGGAATCTTGCCCCTGTCTGCCTTCTAAGATGATGGCACTTTCTTCTGGCGAAGCTTTTCTGGCATTATCAATCAGATTATAAATTGCCGTAACCAACAGTTCCCGATTTCCATGGATCATACCGGCTTCTACTTTAACTTCCAGTTGGATCTTCTTTTTTTCTAATACAGGAGCTGCAATCTGCGCAATTTCCTTTGCCAGATCTTCTACGTGAATCTGCTCTTTTTCTATTTCGTGGTCCCTTAAATAGATCAACTCGAATAACTTTCCAGATAATGCCTCCAAACGCTTTCCTTCCGAAAAAATATAATTTAAAGACATCATCTGCTCCTGCCTGGAAAGTTCCAGAGAACGCATGGTATCGGCATAGCCTATAATCGTAGTCATAGGTGTTTTGATCTCGTGGGTAAAATCCGCCACGAACTGGTCTCTGCGGTGGATCATTTCATTTAATTCGTCAACATGATCCGAAACCGACTCCGCCATGAGATTGAATTTTTCTGCTAAAAGCCCAACTTCATCATTGGTTCTAACCTTTGCCCGGATATCATAATTACCTTGGGCAATCTCCCCACTAACGTGGTTTAAGGATTCCAGCGGTCTGGTTAGATAATAGCTTACTGCATACATTGCCACAGAAGCCGCCACCAGAATTACCACCAGTAAAAAACGAAAATATGCAATCTGATCTTCCATGAGCTTGTATGCCTCAGAGGAATCATAACAGTTAATAACACACAGTCCCTGCTCTTTTACCTCACTATAAGAGGTAACGTAGATCTTATGAGCGCCCCCGTTCTCCACAACTACATATTTTTTCTCGCCTACATTCAAATTGGAAAAAAGGCTTTCTGGTATGCTTGCCTGCAGATCGTCACTGGCATATACATACGCCTGTCCATATTTTATG
>JAGAOC010000007.1 GCA_017623935.1 Agathobacter sp.
ATCGCGCTTATGCGCAGCTGGATGGTAGAGTAGAAAAGAAAGAGGTTATAGCCTCCATTTTCTATACATTGATGTTGTTTTGATGGCAATTTGATGTAGTATAGAAATATGGAGGCTTTTTATTATGTTAAGAATTTTAATTGTAGATGATGAGAGACCCATCTTAAATTTGATCCGGATCAGTTTAAGTAATGCAGGATATTTTTGTGATACTGCGGAGGATGGGAATCAGGCTTTAGAAAAAATAGATACAGGAATTTATGACTTGATCCTGTTGGATGTGATGTTACCGGGAATGGATGGATTTGAATTAATGGAGTATATCCGGACTTTGGAAATTCCAGTGATATTTTTGACTGCAAAGAACGCCGTCAAAGATCGGGTAAAAGGACTTCGCATGGGAGCGGAGGATTATATTGTAAAACCCTTTGAGATCGCAGAACTGATCGCCAGGGTAGAGGTAGTCATGCGGCGTTATAATAAGACGGAAGAGATCTTTCATATTGGAGGTTTGACGGTTAATTGTTCTTCTATGAAGGCTGAGAGGGATGGAAAAGAGATCCCGCTGACACCGAAAGAATTTGAATTATTATGTTTATTTTTAAGAACCCCAAATGTTGCCCTTCATCGGGAGAAAATTTATGAAAGAGTCTGGGGCGGCGAAATGCAGTATGGCAGTAAGACCGTAGATCTGCACGTACAGCGTCTTCGGAAAAAGACAGGGCTTTATGAAGAATTACAGGTAGTAAAGAAGGTTGGATATCGTTTGGAGGTACATTCATGAGTTTTCGGTTACGGATCGTTTTTATGACCACTGCGCTGATCACTCTGCTTTTTTCAGTAGGAGGCGCGGTGCTGATCCATACTACTTTTTTGGCTTCTATTGAAAAAGAAGAGCAGGCTGCGGTAGATGATAGTCAGTTTTTATTAAAGATCCTACAGGTGGTAGGAGAAGACGGTGAGTGGTTTGGAGAGAAAGAAATGGTCTCTTTGATCCAGAATATGGATCTGCAGGAAAGCATGGATTGTCTGGTGCTGACCCAGGAGGAAAATGTGATCTACCGATATCAGAGAAAAGAGAATCTGATCGATCAGATGACATTAAATTTGGAACCGGAGGAAAGACAGGTTTTGATCACCTTTTTTTCGGTAGATGATACGGAAAAGTTTTTGCAGACCACAACCCGGGTAATGTTAAATGGAAAAATATATTATTTAAATATTGGTAGAAATCTGACTCCTATCTATGAAGTAAGACAAGAACAGATAGGTGTATTTAGGAGAACCTTTTGGGTGCTGTTGGTGCTAGGGGCGGCCTTGTCCTGGCTTCTGGCTGCGGTGCTTACCAGACCTTTGCGAAGCCTTACCAAAGCATCCCGGGAAATCGGTGGTGGAAATCTAAAATATCGCTCCAACATTACCAGTGATGATGAGATTGGAACCTTGTCAGAGGAATTTGATAAGATGGCAGACCAATTGGAAGATCATATCTGTCTTTTGCAGGAAGCGGCAGAGCAGAAGGAGCAGTTTATGGGGGCATTTACCCATGAATTAAAGACGCCTATGACTTCCATCATTGGTTATGCGGATCTGCTCCGTACCCAGAAACTGACGCCTGAAGATGAGGAAGATGCCTTAGATTACATCTTTTCTGAGGCAAAGCGTCTGGAAAATCTATCCTTAAAAATGCTGGATCTTTTTGTGGCAGATAAAAAGGAACTGGTCATGAAAGAGTGCAGTCCGGCGGAACTGGTGGAGTATGTGGCAAGGCATTTGCAACCGGTCTATGAGAAAAAATCTATTTTCATTCAAACGGATACAGTACCAGGAAAATGCCTTATCGAGCCGGATCTGTTTCAGACCCTTCTCATCAATCTGTTGGACAATGCAAAAAAATCTATGGAGCAAGGCGGCATGATCTTTGTTTCTATGAGAATGACCGAGCAGGGATGTGTATTAAAGGTAAAGGATCAGGGAAAAGGAATTCCCAAAGAGGCAATGAAACACATCACAGAGGCATTTTACCGGGCGGATAAAGCAAGAGCCAGAAGTGAAGGAAGTGCCGGTTTAGGTCTTGCGCTTTGTGAAAAGATCGTACAGCTTCATCGTGGAAGAATGACATTTGAAAGTGAAGAAGGTAGAGGAACAGAGGTTACGGTAGAGTTATGTGCAGAAGGTGGTGAGAAGCAGTGAGAGTTCAAGAGGAAAAGAAGGATAAGATAAGTTTCGGAAATAAAAACGGAAGTCGTCGCAGGATCATAAAAAAACTGGTAGCAGTCTTGGGAACAGGAATTTTACTTTTGGTAGCTTATATGATCCCGGAAGCGGTGTCTGGCATAGAAGACAGCCATTTGGAAAAAGAGTCCAAAAGTTATGAGATTGACGAGATCAGTATTACTTCTGCCTCCACTTCTTTCTGGGAAGAAATGCAGGAATTTTCTACTTTGACTACTGCAAGTATCAAGGTGGAGCAGGAGTATCTTTCTGTGGAAGAAAAAGACAATCTGGAAGTAGTGGGAACTGGAAATCTCACGGTAGAAGAAGCCGGACGCTGTGTGGTAGATTTTATAAAGATCCTAGATCAGGATGTAGATGTTAAAAATTTTTCTGCTAATCTGATCGTGATGTATTCCTCATATTCAGGCAATGTCTATGAAGTATGGACTTGCAATGCTTTTGGAACGGATGGTCTTGAGTATATCTTATGGCTGGACGACGCCACAGGAAAAGTGCTGGCTTTTGAATGTGAGTTGGATGAGAAATTGGATTTAAATGCAGCTATGCAAGATATGGCAGTTTATTATGGATATGAAAATTCAGTGATTGATGAAACTATCTTATCTATGGATATGAGTAGTGAGATTGTTTTTGTGAGAAATGATCGAGAAGAGCAGTTTCCTCTACCCATCGCGAAATGTGACGGCTGGCTTTATTTTAATCTATATCTGATGGGAAACACTAGTGTAAGTTCTTCTTCTTGATGAAACAGCAGTATGAGTTCTTCTTGGGGGATAACAGGGAGCAATGATGACCAGATCAGGTTGATGGCATTTTGATGGCAAAAGGTTTCTGGTCTGATGTGAACGAAGGTTAGAATGATAGATGCAGGCAGTGATAAAA
>JAGAOC010000055.1 GCA_017623935.1 Agathobacter sp.
ATATATTGAGCATATCTTAGGGAATACCTATCAAATAAACCCCAAGAGATTAAAAAATTGAATATTGTATGAATCTTTTACTGGATAATCTTTTGTACACTACGAAGGAGAAGCAAATAAATGGGAATTAGTACTGCCTATGACGATGTTTTTCGTACATTGGTTAATGACTGCGCAGAACTTATCATTCCAGTCATTAACGAAGTGTTTGGGGAACATTATACAGGAGAAGAAGAAATCCGTTTTTCTCCTAATGAGCATTTTATAAATTTTCAGGATGGAGGCGAGGTAAGCTATCAGATCCCTGTGGTAAAGACGCAGAAATATACGATTGATGAGATATTTGAGAAAAAGTTACTTTTCCTGATTCCTTTTTATATTTTTTCACACGAAAGCCGCTTTAAGGTGTATAATACAGATGAAGAGAAAAAGAATGAATTGATTCAGGAATATGCACAGATCAGATATCGACTGGAAGAACTTGCACGGCAAGGGCAGATCAACGAATATATGAAGTGCACGATTTTGGATATGTCCAATCGGGTATTGGAGCAGATCGCAAGAAATTACGACAATGTCAGGGAAGGAGTGAGAGGAATTATGGTAGGAAAGGTGTTAGAATATGAAGCCAAGACAATCCTAAGAAGAGGATTCAGTCAGGGGCTCAGCCAGGGACTTTACCAAGGAAAGAAAGAAGAAGCATTAAACAATGCAAGAAATTTTTTCCTGGATGGAGTGAAATTTGAAACAGTAAGAAAAAATATCCAGTCTCTTACAGAAGAGGAACTGACAGAAGTCTATGAGGACGTGCAGGTGCAGTTACGTCAATCTTCCAAAGCGTAGGAAAATAGCAGAATGGAAAGAGGTTGCCATCGGAATGAGGATCGTTCCGGTGGCAATTTTATGTTTACTAGGAACTTCCTCTGGAATTCCCTAGCAAACAAAAGACACTACGTGTCAATTTAAGGATCCCTTGTTTTAGAATTTTTAATGCGGAATTTCTGCAGATAAGAGCATAAGGAGCTATGCAAATTCACACCATAATCAAAATGAACGGAGGTCATATTGCGGTTTTGGGGCGGAAAGTACGTATTTTGCCCTTCATTATTTATTCATATAAGAAAAGATTAGGGGCTTGTATATTCCTTAAATTTTCGGTAAAATAAACATTTAAGAATATAATGAGAAAATAAGATAATAACAATAGAAGGAGAAAATCTATGAGTCTGGCAGATAAGATTTTTGTAGATATGTGCAGAGATATTCTGGAGAACGGAACCAGTACCGAAGGAGAGAAGGTGCGTCCGCACTGGGAAGATGGTACAAGTGCGTATACCATTAAGAAATTCGGAGTGGTGAACCGTTACGATCTGTCTAAGGAATTTCCGGCGATTACTTTGCGGAAGACGGCCATTAAGACCTGTACCGAGGAAATGCTTTGGATCTGGCAGAGAAAATCTAACAACATTCATGATCTAAAGAGTACCGTCTGGGATGAGTGGGCAGATGAGACCGGTTCCATTGGAAAAGCCTATGGTTACCAGATGGGCGTTAAGCATCAATATAAAGAAGGCATGATGGATCAGGTGGATCGAGTCATTTATGATCTGAAGAACAATCCATTCAGCCGCCGTATTATGACCAATATTTATGTTCACCAGGATCTTCACGAGATGCATTTATATCCATGCGCATACAGCATGACTTTTAATGTAACCCAGAAAAAAGGCGAGGATAAGCTGACATTAAATGCAATCTTAAATCAGCGTTCCCAGGATATTTTAACAGCAAATAACTGGAATGTGTGTCAGTACGCAGTATTGGTGCATATGCTGGCTCAGGTTTGTGACATGAATCCGGGAGAACTGGTTCATGTGATCGCAGACGCTCATATTTATGACAGACATATTCCTGTTGTAAAAGAATTGATTCAAAGAGAGCAGTATCCGGCACCAAAGTTTTGGCTGAATCCGGAGATCAAAGATTTCTATCAGTTTACCACAGATGATATTAAGATCACCGATTATGTGACCGGACCACAGGTAAAGGACATTCCGGTAGCAATTTAACTGGATTGCAAGTGAAAAATATTCCGGTAGCAATTTAATAAGGAGAGACGTATGAATTTAATCGCAGCAGTAGATAAAAATTGGGCAATTGGAAAAAATAATCAGCTTTTGGTAAGGATTCCAATGGATCAGAAATTTTTCCGGGAGACAACCACTGGAAAAGTCGTAGTGATGGGAAGAAAGACGCTGGAAAGCTTTCCAAATGGAGCCCCTTTAAAGAATCGTACTAACATCGTATTGACTCATAATCCAAATTATCAGGTCAAAGACGCCATTGTGGTTCATTCCATGGATGAGCTTCATGAGGAATTGAAAAAATATCCAAGTGAGGATATTTATGTCATTGGCGGAGAGAAGATCTATGAGCAGCTTTTAGACGAGTGTGATGTGGCTCATATTACAAAGATCGATTATGCTTATGACGCAGATGCATATTTCCCAAATCTGGATGAAAAACCAGAGTGGAAGGTGACAGCGGACAGTGAAGAACAGACCTATTTCGATCTGGAATTTTATTTCTATAAGTACGAGAAGGTTCAGTAATGAGTGATTTTATATTCAGTTTAAATGTGACCATGCCGATCTTTCTTGTTATGGTGATCGGTTGGGCATTGAAACAGATTGGCATGCTGGATGATCATTTTGTATCTGTTGCCAACAAATTCAATTTTAAAGTAACACTACCTTTTATGGTGTTTCAGGATATTGCGGCAGTCAATATCAGAGAGGTATTCGACTTAAAATTCGTACTGTTTTGCGCAATTTCTACCAGCATCTGTTTCTGGGAAATTTGGGGAGCTGTCAAGGTGTTCCTAAAAGACAAAGGTCTTAGAGGAGCCTTTGTGCAGGCGTCTTTCCGTAGCAGTGCAGCAGTTATGGGACTGGCGTTTATCAGCAATATTTATGGAAGCTCCGCCATGGGACCTTTGATGATCATAGGAGCAGTGCCTCTTTATAATATTTATTCCGTACTGGTCCTTACTTTTGAGGCAGATACCGAAGAGAAGGATACGGGAAAGATCAAAGAGGCTTGTATTAATATAGTAAAAAACCCGATCATTATTGCTATTGCGCTGGGACTGGTGGCATCCTTTTTCCAGCTGGATTTTCCGGTTATGGTGGATAAGACGATTTCAAATGTTGCAAAAATGGCTACACCATTGGCACTGATCGCTTTAGGTGCCGGTTTTGAGGGAAAAAAAGCCTTGGCCAAGATCAAGCCTACCATTTGGGCGTCTGCCATTAAGCTGGTCATACAGCCCCTGGTATTTTTGCCGGTTGCTGTAAAAATGGGATTTACAGGAGAACAACTGATCGCAATTTTGATCATGCTGGCAGCACCAGCTACGCCAAGCTGTTACATAATGGCTAAGAACATGAAAAATGATGGTGTTTTGACCGCAAGTATCGTGGTCATGACCACATTGCTGGCAGCATTTACCCTGACAGGGTGGATTTATCTTTTGAAAATGTTAGCTTTAATATAAATAGTGAAAGGATATATTTATGGATATCACAGGAAGAAAATTATTTGTGAAAGCATTGGAAGAAGAAGGGGTTGATACCATTTTCGGTTATCCGGGAGGAACGGTAACAGACCTTTTTGATGAATTATATAAGACAGATTCTCTTCGGCTTGTCCTTCCAAGACATGAGCAGGGATTGATTCATGCAGCAGAAGGTTATGCAAAGTCAACGGGAAAGGTTGGGGTGTGTCTGGTAACAAGTGGACCAGGAGCCACCAATATCATTACAGGATTGGCAGATGCCCATTATGATAATATTCCGTTGGTATGTTTTACGGGTCAGGTGCCATTAGGACTGATCGGAAATGATGCATTCCAGGAAGTAGACATTGTAGGAATGACCAGAAGTGTCACCAAGTACGGTGTCACAGTCCGCAATCGTGCAGAATTAGGCAAGATCATTAAAATGGCATTTTATATTGCAAGAACTGGAAAACCAGGACCGGTTATCGTAGATATTCCAAAGGATATTCAGACCACTTTAGGACCGGCTCAGTATCCGGATAAGATCGATATCCGGGGATATAAGCCAAATGAAAGTGTTCATGTAGGTCAGTTGAAACGTGCCTATAAGATGTTAAAATCCGCGAAAAAGCCACTGATCCTGGCTGGTGGCGGAATCAATATCGCAAGAGCCAACGAGAAATTACAGATTTTTGCAGAGAAGATGAATGTTCCGGTTGTTACCACCATTATGGGAAAAGGCGCTCTTCCGACTACTCATCCACTTTATATTGGAAATACCGGTATGCATGGAAAATATGCTTCCAACAAAGCCGTAAGTGAATGTGACGTGCTGTTTTCCATTGGAACCCGTTTTAACGACCGAATTACCGGTGATCTGAACGAGTTCGCCCCAAAAGCAAAGATCGTACATATTGACGTAGATACGGCTTCGATTTCCAGAAACGTAGTCGTAGATGTTCCTGTGGTTTCTGACGCAAATCTTGCATTGGAGAAGCTTATTGAATGGGCAGAACCAAAGAAGACCAAGGGCTGGCAGGAAGAAATCCGCGCTTGGGACAAAGAAAATCCACTGGAAATGCGAAGAGATAGAGGTATGACACCTCAGATGATCATTGAGCATATTAATAAGAATTTTCCAACAGGAATTTATGTAACAGACGTAGGTCAGCACCAGATGTGGGCAACTCAGTATCTGGAGTTAGGACCAGACAGCCAGATGATCACTTCCGGTGGTCTTGGAACCATGGGATTTGGTTTTCCGGCAGCCATCGGTGCAAAGATCGCTAATCCAGACAAAGATGTAGTATGTATCTGTGGTGACGGCGGTTTCCAGATGAATATTCAGGAAATGGCAACCGCAGTGACCCAGGGAACAGGAATCGTGGTATGTTTATTTAACAATTACTATCTGGGAATGGTTCGTCAGATGCAGGAGCTTTTCTATGGAAAACGCTATAGTGCAACCTGCCTTAGAAAACGTCCATCCTGTCCTTCTAACTGTAAAGGACCAAATGACGCCTGCCCGAAATATGTGCCAGATTTTATCAAGTTGGCAGACAGCTACGGTGCTCATGGAATCCGCGTAGAAAAGGAAGAAGAGATCGACGTAGCCTTTGAAGAGGCAAGAAAACATCCGAACGTACCAGTTATTATTGAGTTCATGATCTCCACAGATGAGATCGTACTCCCAATGGTAAAAAGCGGAAATCCAATGAGTGAAATGATATTAAAATAGGAGGTCTTGATATGTCAACAATGAAAAATCGATGGATTGCATTATATGTAGAAAATCAGGTCGGTGTACTTGCCAAGGTCTCCGGGCTGTTTTCAGCAAAATCTTACAACTTACAGTCTCTTACAGTAGGAACTACAGAAGATGAGACAATTTCCCGCATGACCATTTGCGTTACCAGTGATGATATCACTTTTGAACAGATTAAAAAACAGTTAAATTCCATGGTAGAGGTCATTAAGGTCATTGATCTTACCGCAGTACCTCTTCATATGAAAGAGATCCTTTTTGCAAAAGTCTTTGATATTAACGCTCAGCAGATGGCAGAGCTGTTCCAGATCGCCCAGGTATTCCAGGTAGATGTGGTGGATATCGGTGCGGACAGCGCACTGTTAGAGTGTAAGCTCACAGAGCGCAGAAATAACGAACTGATCGCTTTATTAAAGTCCAAGTTCAAAAAGATTTCTGTAGTACGTGGTGGCGCAGTAGCCATTGAGACCATTAGTACAGGATGTAGATAAGAAAATCAAACCCGGAAAACAACCTCAGACGAGGTTATTTCCCGGGTTTTTAGCTTCTTAATCTATAAAGCAGCTCGCTTTCGTTTTCGGCTCAAAGTATATATCATATAACAAAGCAGTCCAATAAAAAGCATATCTGCCAGCGTGGTTACGACACTATTTGAAAAAATCTGATCGTAGGTTGAGGCTGAGACAGCAGAATGAATCCGATAAATGAAACTGATCATTTTTATAATCTCATATAATACGCAAATGACATACAGTTTTAATGGGCTCTGATTCTTATTTCCTATGAAGTAGTGGGCAAATAAACAGAGGATGATCAGATAAATGGCAGCCACTACAATACAAAAGATCCTTCCATATAGGGTTGGTATTTTTGTTATATCAATCAAACAATTAAGGGCGAGTGTTCCAAAAAATATGGACGAAAGAATCGAGGCAATTTTCGGATTTAGCCGATCTCGAATGGACATTATCATGCCATAAGCCAGCAGGAGAGTAAGAGCAAATAATTTTAATAAATTGACATAACTATAAAATCGATCTGCCATATCCAACTGAGGCAGAACATCCCGATCAATATTAATGAAGAGACGATTAACGCCCCAGAGGGATAAGATTAGATAACACATAAACACAACTGACATAATTGCAGTTTGAATTCCTTTTGAGAGAGAAGAATCTAAGATCGCATTTTTCTCTGGATACATTTTTACATCTTCCTCATCTAATAGTTCGTCTAAAGAAATATCTAAAAATTGAGACATTTTTTTAGCGGTCATTAAATCCGGATATCGGGAACCTCCTTCCCATCGTGAAACAGCCTGTCTTGTTACAAAAAGATGGTCAGCGAGAGTCTGTTGCGTAATTCCTTTTTCAGTTCTAGCCTTTTTTAAGTTTTCACCAAATTCAGCCATAATAAAATAATTCCTTTCGTTGAATTCCCTGCAAGGTGGTTTTATTATAACTGCTGTTTGGAAAAAATGAAAGCAACACCACAAGTTGTGCGGGGTGACAGGGTGTCACCCCTAGCGCACTCTCTTGCCCAGACAGTTTTTTATAGAAAAAGATGTTGACAACTCAACAACTTTCATGCATAATACGAGAAGTTGACAATTCAACGTTTGACAAAGGAGTGAAAGTAATGGTCGAAAGATTTGAGAGATTTTTATTTACCATTTCGGAGATTTCCCGCAGCTGGCACAAGATCGCAGCGGATGAAATGGAGAAATACGATTTAAAAGGACCTCATGCAATTTATCTGACTACTATGTATCGTTATGAAGAAGGGATTACCGCGGCAAGGCTGTCCGAGCTTTGCGGAAAGGACAAGTCGGATGTGTCCCGCATGATGAACATCATGGAGAAAAAGGGACTGGTAAAGAAAGAAGGAGTTAACCAGAATCTTTACCGGGCACTCTTGAAATTGACGGATGAAGGAAAAGTTGCAGCAGAGCATGTGCGTGAAAGAGCAAGTCTTGCGGTGGAGATCGCAGGAAAAGATCTGACGGAAGAGAAGCGGGAGATCTTCTATGAATCCTTGGAGACAATTGCTTCTAACCTTAAGGAACTCAGTAAGGAAGGGCTTCCGAAGAAGTAAGCCAAGGCAGAACCTTTAAGGGCAAGCAAGCTAAAGCAGAAGCTTCAAGGGCAAGCAAGCCAAGGCAGAACCCGCACAGCAAATAAGAAAAAGGAGATTATCATGGAACAGACAAAAAGAAAAGCACCACTTTGGAAAAGGATCCTGATTGGAATTTTGGTGGCAATTTTGGTGCTCATTTTAGGAGTAGGTATTGCAATCTATGCTTTGTGGCATAATGAGATTGCAACCCTTTCTAGCATGGAACTGATCAGAGAGAGAAATGATGAGCATTTAGATGGTGATGTTTATATGATGAAAGTCAAAGGAGATTTCTATCTGGATGAATTCGTGGCTCAGGGCGGTGTCAAAAATGACACAGAATTAATCAACTTTGTAGTGGAAAATATCACAAAAGGGATCATTGATGTAAACATCAGCAATCCGGAGATTGGATGTTCTTCTTTCACAGCAGAAAGTGAAAGTGGAGACAAACTCTTTGGAAGAAATTATGATTTTTCAAAGACAAATACCTGTATCGTTTTTACAGAAGCAAATGAAGGACGTCATGCTTCTGTTTCTACCGTAGATCTGCAGTTCTTAGGAATTGATGTAGATCAGGGCATTGAAGGACTGATGGATAAGATCACCTGTATTGCAGCAACTTATGCACCATTGGATGGAATGAATGACGCAGGAGTTGCCTGCGGAATTTATATGTCTTATCAGGGAGAAGAGACCGTTGCCACAGATCAGGATACAGACAAGCCTGATATGACATCTACCACTTTGCTTCGAATGATCTTAGATTATGCAGACTCTGTAGATGAAGCAGTAGAAATCGCTTCTCAATACGATCTTCACGATTCAGCAGGAACTTCTTATCATTACATGGTAGCGGATTCCACTGGAAAAAGCGCTATCTTAGAGTGGGTAAATGATACAGATCTTACCGATAACGATGGTTCAGCAAGACAGTTAGTGGTAACTTACAATGATGCAGATTCTCAGATCGGTGAAATGGAAGCTGCCTGTGATTATCAGTGGATCACCAACTTTATCATCCAGCCGGATTACTATGAGAGCAATGATGTAAAATTCGGTTATGACCGCTATGAGAAGATCTATGAAGAGCTGCGTAAGACCAATGGCGTGGTAAAAGACGAAGAAGCTGCTATGGATATTTTAGAGGCAGTTGGTAGAAGAACCTGGAAAAATGATGATGGAAACGGCTGTACTGTTCACAGTGCAGTATATAACTTGACAGATAAAACAGTTCTTTGGGTTTCCAACGAGAACTTTGATGACGAGAGTGCTATTTTTGAATTCAGTTTGAACGATTAGTATAGATGTAGGGATAAAACGATTCGCGCAGATATAAGGATAAAAGGAGAATGGATCATGAAGGTAAGGATTATTGTGGATTCAACTGTTGATGTAACACCGGAAGTCAGAGAGAGACTTACAGTGGTGCCTTTGACGGTACATTTTTGGGAAGAAGAATATGTGGATGGAGTTACCATTACGCATCATGAATTTTATGAAAAATTAGTAGAGAGTGATGTACTTCCAAGAACCAGTCAGGCAACCCCGATCGTGTTTTCAGAGCTTTTTGAGGAAGTGGTAAATGCAGGAGAAAGTGCAGTAGTCCTTACCCTTGCTTCTGAACTTTCCGGAACCTGTCAGAGTGCTACTTTGGCGGCTTCCGAGTATCCAGACCGGATCTTCGTAGTAGATACAAGAACTGTAGCCATTGGCTCTGGTATTTTGGCGGAATTGGCATTGCAGCTGGCTGACAGCGGTATGGAAGCAAAAGAGATTGCAGAGCGGATCACTGAGGAAACAGATAATGTCTGCCTTATCGCTCTTTTAGATACTTTGGAATACCTGAAAAAAGGCGGTAGGATCTCAAAAGTAGAAGCCTTTGCAGGAGGTCTGCTCTCCATTAAACCGGTAGTCAGCGTAAAGGATGGAGTCATTACCGCTATCGGTAAAGCCAGAGGCTCTAAGCAGGGAAATAATTACCTGATCAAAGAGATCGAAAATGCAGGCGGGGTTGACTTTAGTAAACCTGTACTGTTGGGTTACACAGGACTCAGTGACGCTCTTTTACAGAAATATATCGTAGATAGTCAGAACATATGGAAAGAGGGACTGGATGAAGTCCACAGTACCATTGTAGGAAGTGTAGTTGGAACCTATGCAGGGCCTGGTGCCATTGCAGCTGCATTTTTCAAGAAATAGGAGGGAAGATCATGAGCTTAAAAGCAGTATTATTTGATCTGGATGGAACTTTGCTTCCAATGGATCAGGAAGTTTTTGTAAAAGCCTATTTTAAAGAGCTGGCAGCAAAATTAGCACCTCATGGCTATGAGCCGGAGGGGCTGATCAAATCCATCTGGAATGGAACCGGTGCCATGGTAAAAAACGATGGTTCCAGAAATAACGAAGAGGTATTCTGGGAGGCTTTTCGTTCCATTTATGGAGAAAGAGTCATGGGAGATCTGCAGTACTTTGATGATTTTTATCGGAACGAGTTTCAGAAAGCACAGTCTGCCTGTGGTTTTAACGCTATGGCGGCAGAAGTGGTACATAAGATCCAAAACAAGGGAATTCGTGTGGCATTAGCAACGAATCCAATTTTCCCGGCAGTGGCAACAGAAAGTCGTATTCGCTGGGTAGGGTTAGAACCGGAAGATTTTGAGATCTATACTACCTATGAAAATATTGGCTATTGCAAGCCAAATCCAGAGTATTACAGAGAGATCTTAAGACGCATGGATGTAAAACCGGAAGAATGTCTTATGGTAGGAAATGACGTAACAGAAGATATGGTAGCAGAGACCATTGGCATGGACGTATTCTTGTTGACAGATTGTTTGATCAATAAGGAAGAAAAAGATATTTCCCAGTATAAGCAGGGCAGTTTTGCGGAACTGGTAGAATTTCTGGGACTGGAATAAAAAAGATTAAAAAAATGCTCTCTTCAAGAGAACCGGTGCAGCAGCACTTGTCTCTTAGAAGGGAGCATTTTCGTTTAGTAAGGTTCTCTAGTAAGCTTTGTGAACCAATATAGGATCTACACCTTTTTTCGCAGCAGAGCGGCAAATTTTTCGATGTGGAACGGTTTGCCGAGGTCTGCCTGTGCCTGAAGGCGGTTTTTCTCACTAAAGCCTACCAGAATATCGTGGTTTGCTTCTGCCAGGTAGTCAATAATACCATCGATGTCAGACTTGATGTTCTTTGGACAGCGGATGTAGAAATGCTTCTTGGCAGTAATGTGTAGTGTATAGGAAATACTAAAGTGATACCACAGGAATTTGTGCAGGGTGGAGTGTTTATAGATCCACAGGATCTCCTGAATTGGTACAATGGCATTTCCAAGAGGAGAAGTTACAATAAAATAGTGTTCTGTAATGAACATATCCTCCGTAGCCAGCTGAGGTAAGGTGGCAAGCTCTTCTTCTGCCTCTGCTAAGATCTCTTTCGGCGAACCGAAAATGATCAGGTTCTGGCAGCAAGGAGAGGTGGCAGGGAACCGAATATAGATCAAATACAAGATCAGTGAGATCAAAGCATAGGCAAAAGTTCCCAAATAGGCGATCATCACAATAACAGTGGTGTGAATGTGATAATCCGGCTCACTAAAATAGAAATCTCCCATCTGAGAAGAAATGCCTTCCTCGGTCCAGTCCAGATCTTTTGCGAGATGGCCTAACAGCTGATCGAAAGAAGATTTTCCTTCCATTAACTTACCAGTTACCGTAGCAGATTTGATCCCTGGAATTCCTTCGTCGCAGGTAGAAGGGGTAAGCAGTACGATCAAGCATTTATCATCTATCATGGTGTAATAATAGTAGCCGTTGGTCTGAAATTGACCTTCCTGAGTGTAGCCGGTAAACTGCAGATCAGTGAAGGTACAGCGGATATAAGATTCCTCGTCTTCATGAGATTGATAGATCTGGGTAGGATCTGATAAGACCATAGGGCTCATCATATCTTTCAGTGGAAAGAGAAACCATAAGATAATGAGCAGCAACAGATATAAAATAGGTGCTAAAAGCTTTCTTTTATAAAAAGCCTGTATGTTTTTACTAATGTAGTGTTCATAGTTGTCCAGCATGATGTAAATCCTTTCTTGCTTTTCCTGAAAAAAGTTGTTAGTATTATTCTAGCAGAAAATGAGGAAAAATAAAATGGATGCTTATACAAGTTTTGCACAGGTCTACGACCTTTTTATGGACAATGTACCCTATGAAGAGTGGTGCGATTATTTAGAAGAACAACTTCACAAGGAAGGAATCCGGGATGGACTGATCTTGGATCTAGGCTGTGGCACCGGAAAAATGACCAGGATCATGGCACAAAAAGGCTATGATATGATCGGAGTAGATAACTCCATGGATATGCTGGACATTGCTAGAGACAATTCCGATGACAATATCTTATATCTGTTACAGGATATGCAGGAATTTGAACTTTATGGAACCGTGCGGGCGGTGTACTGTGCCTGCGACAGCTTAAATTATATTACCAGTGAGGAAGAGATCCTATCTGTTTTTCAATTGGTAAATAATTATCTTGACCCAAAGGGGATATTTATATTCGATATAAACACCCCTTACAAATATAAAGAACTGCTTTCGGACTATACTTTTGCAGAGAATCGGGAAGAGAGCAGCTTCATTTGGGAGAATTATTTTGATGAAGAAAGCGGCATTAATGAATATGACCTGACTTTATTTATTAAAGAAGGGGAGTATTTTTCACGTTTTCAGGAGAATCACTATCAGAAAAGCTATTCTTTGGATACCATATTGGAACTGCTGGAACAGGCAGGCATGAAGGTGGAAGGAATGTATGATGGGTATACCTTAGAGCCACCGCAGGAGGATTCAGAGAGAATTACGATCATTGCCAGAGAACAGGGCAAATAAAGGAGGAACATATGTCAGATTATATCGTACGGGCAACCGCAGCAGACAGCAGTATTCGAGCGTTTGCGATTACTTCTAAGGAGATGGTAGAGACCGCCAGAGTCAACCACCATACATCACCTCTTATTACAGCGGCCTTAGGACGTCTTTTATCCGGAGGAGCTATGATGGGAACCATGATGAAAGGGGAGAAGGATCTGCTGACCTTACAGATCCAGTGCAGCGGTCCGGCAAAAGGACTTACTGTAACAGCAGATTCCAAAGGAAATGTCAAAGGATTTCCTTCCGAACCACAGGTGGATCTTCCACTCAATGCAAAAGGCAAATTAGATGTAGGCAGAGCATTAGATCTTGGTGTTTTAAGTGTTATTAAGGATATGGGCTTAAAAGAGCCTTATGTAGGTCAGTGCCAGCTTCAGACAGGAGAGATCGCAGAAGATCTGACTTATTATTTTGTAACTTCTGAACAGACCCCTTCTGCAGTTGGATTAGGTGTCTTAGTAGATACGGATTACACCGTAAAACAGGCAGGTGGATTCATTATCCAGTTAATGCCATTTACCAGTGACGAAGTGATTGAGAAATTAGAAAAACGGATCGCAGAGATCGATTCCGTTACCAATATGTTGGAAAAAGGCATGACACCGGAAGGAATCTTAGAAGAGATCTTAGGAGATTTTGGATTAGAGATCAATGATACCATTCCTACAGCTTTTGCTTGTGACTGCTCCAAAGAGAAAGTATCCAGAGCCTTAGCTTCTATCAACAAAAAGGATCTGGAAGCGATCATTAATGATGGAGAAAGCATTGAAGTAAAATGCCAGTTCTGTAATCATAGTTACACCTTTGAGGTGGATGAGCTGAAGGAGATTGGAAAGTGAGACAAGGATATGTAAAAGTTGCTGCTGTAACCCCGAAGGTTCAGGTAGCAGATACAGAATTTAATGGACAGCAGATCCGTACGCTGATGAAAGAGACCACAGAGCAGGGTGCAAAGATCGTAGTATTTCCAGAACTCTGCATTACAGGATATTCCTGTGGAGATCTGTTCTTGCAGGAGAAGTTATTGCAGGAAGCCAGAAAAGAATTGTTTGCCATCGCAGAAGAAAGTGCCTTATATGACGGAATCTTTTTTGTGGGACTGCCTTTTGAAGTGCAGGGCAAGCTTTACAATATGGCAGCAGCAGTTTCCGGTGGAGAGATCTTAGGATTGATCCCGAAATGCTATCTGCCAAATTATAACGAATTTTATGAAGTAAGACATTTTACATCGGGATTAGGACTTTGTACTGAGGAGATTTTAGAGAATGGAAGTCTGGTTCCGGTCTGCACAGATTTATTATTCTATTGCCGCAATATGCCTCGCCTTAAGATCGGCGTAGAGATCTGTGAAGATCTGTGGGCACCGAATCCCCCAAGCGTGAGTCATGCGTTGGCAGGGGCAAGCCTCATGGTGAATCTGTCAGCTTCAGATGAAGTGACCGGCAAGGATATTTACCGTAGAGATCTGGTGGCTGGGCAGTCTGCTCGTCTGCTCTGCGGTTATGTATATGCTTCCGCAGGTGATGGAGAATCAACCCAGGATGTTGTGTACTCCGGTCATAATATCATTTCAGAAAATGGAGCTATTTTAGCAGAGTCCAAACGTTTTACCAATGAGATCATCTACAGTGAGATCGATATTGAAAAACTGATCGGAGAGAGAAGAAGAATGTCCACTTTTTCCGTGCAGGAGAATCATGTGGAGATCCCATTTTCGTTAAAAGAAGAAGAGACAACCCTTACCAGATTTGTGGACCCGGCACCTTTTGTACCGGGAAGAGAAGATCAGCGCAGAAAGCGTTGCGAAGAGATCTTCATGATCCAGGCAATGGGTTTAAAGAAGCGTTTAGAGCATACCCATAGCCAGAGTGCAGTGGTGGGAATCTCCGGTGGATTAGATTCAACTTTGGCACTTTTAGTAGTAGTCAAAGCCTTTGATCTGATCGGAAAAGATCATAAAGATATCGTTGCGGTCACAATGCCGGGATTTGGAACTACAGACAGGACTTATGAAAATGCCCTCAATCTCATTAAGAGCCTTGGAGCAGAATTAATGGAAGTTTCTATTCGGGAGTCTGTTATGCAGCATTTCAAGGATATCGGCCATGATGAGAATGTCCATGATATTACCTATGAGAACTCCCAGGCAAGAGAAAGAACCCAGATCCTTATGGATGTGGCTAACCAGAAGAATGGTATGGTCATCGGTACAGGAGATATGTCAGAACTGGCATTAGGATGGGCGACCTATAATGGAGATCATATGTCCATGTATGGTGTCAATGCTTCTGTTCCAAAAACCCTGGTGCGCCACCTGGTACGTTATTATGCAGATACCTGTGGAGACGAGAAGCTTTCCGCGACTCTTTATGATGTATTAGATACTCCGGTTTCTCCGGAACTGTTGCCACCAAAAGATGGACAGATCTCTCAGAAGACAGAAGATCTGGTAGGACCATACGAACTTCATGACTTTTTCATGTATTATGTGCTCCGTTTTGGATTTGCACCAGCTAAGATCTATCGTCTTGCGAAGATTGCTTTTGCAGGAACTTACGATAATGAATTTATCTTAAAATGGTTAAAGACCTTCTATCGGAGATTTTTTGCCCAGCAGTTTAAGCGTTCCTGTCTGCCGGATGGACCAAAGGTAGGTACAGTTGCAGTGTCTCCAAGAGGAGATTTAAGAATGCCTTCTGATGCCTGTGCGACTATCTGGATGAAGGAAGTAGAAAATTTAAGCGTATAGTAAAAAGATTGCGCATAATTGACACGTAGTGTCTTTTGGCTGCTAGGGAATTCCAGAGGAATTCCCTAGCAAATAAAAAAGGACTCCTTAGAGATTTACTCAGCCTGTTAGACTGAGAGATCACTAAGGAGTCCTGATTTATTGTTTGAAAAATTTTTATAAGATCTGAATTCCGTTCTTAGCGCAAAGTTCAATCGCATCCTGTGGCCAGAGAGAACTCTGAACTTCTCCGATATGAGCCTTTCTCAGGAAGAACATACAGATACGGGACTGACCGATACCGCCACCGATGGTATATGGCAGTTCTTCGTTGATGATAGCTTTCTGGAAAGAAAGTTCCGCTCTTTCCATGCAGTTTGCCTTCTCTAACTGAGAAAGAAGAGAATCCTTGTCAACACGGATACCCATGGAAGATAATTCTAAAGCAATATCAAGTACCGGATAGTAAACGATGATATCTGCATTTAATGCCCAGTCATCATAGTCTGGAGCTCTTCCATCATGTGGGAGACCATTTCCTAAGGCATCACCGATCTGCATAATGCAGACAGCACCTTTTGCCTTGGCAATGTAGTATTCTCTTTCCTTCGGAGTGTTATCCGGGAACATTTCTTCTAATTCACGGGTAGTGATAAAGAAAATGTCTTTTGGAAGGATCAGGTCAATGTAATCATACTGGATCGCCATATACTGTTCTGTTTTACGAAGGCACTTATAAACAGTGCGAACAGTATCTTTTAAATAGTCTAAAGTACGGTCTTCTTTGGAGATAATCTTCTCCCAATCCCACTGATCAACAAAGATAGAGTGGATATTGTCGGTATCTTCATCTCGACGGATAGCATTCATATCTGTATAGATGCCTTCTCCGTTGCTAAAGCCATATTTATGTAAGGCATAACGTTTCCATTTGGCAAGAGAGTGTACAACTTCTGCCTGCTTATCATCCTGTTCCTTAATACCGAAGGATACTGGACGCTCTACACCATTTAAGTTATCATTTAATCCGGTGTCTGGATCTACGAAAAGAGGAGCAGATACACGGGTCAAATTCAGTCTCTGAGCCAAAAGTGACTGAAAGAAATCTTTTACAGTCTTAATGGCAAGCTGGGTATCATGTAAAGATAATTCGGATTTATAATCCTGTGGGATAATTAAGTTTTCCATTTTATCTCCTTTTTGAATGAAGTGTCTATAGCCTGCGAGAAACTTACTCGTAAACTAAAAATCATTATAGCATACTTGTTTCTGAATTCAATCTGAAATTTCATTTTTTTTACGATTTAAAGGTAGAAAAGGGTTTAGAAAAAAAGGAAAACGTGTTAAGATGTTCTAAAGATAAAATGATAGGAGGAATAATAGCGTGGAGCAGAAGGATTGGAGCATTCCGGCAGTCATAGGAGAGGCAGTAGATATTCTCGTTCTGATCATATATTGTGCTTTGCAGATTTATTATGGATGTGCATTTCATGTGGCCTGGTATCTGGTGGCAATGAATCTTTTGTCAGCGGCACTGATCTATGGAGGACTTACCTGGCTGGCATTTCATCCGGAACTGATCAACAGACTTCCAAGAGAATTTTGTAGAAAAGAAATACGCAAATTTTCCCTTCGAATGATACGTCTTGAGAAATTGATCTTTTTGGTAGGACTTTTGATCCCTTGCATTTTTGATGCGATGGCATGGGAGATACCTACCGTTTACAATGCGGCGGTCGTTATCTTAATGATCGGACTTGCTATATATTATGAGTATAAGATTTTGATGATCTTAAAGGAATTAAGATAAAAAAGGAGTGTACATGGAGACGAGAGAATTCCAGAAAGCTACTGTAATGGTTGTAGATGATGATATCGTTAATGTTCGGATTGCCTGTGTGATGTTGAAAGACAAGTTCCATGTGATGGCAGCAGAATCTGGAGAGCGAGCCTTTGAATTATTGAAAAAGAAGGTTCCGGATCTGATTCTTTTAGATGTTCATATGCCGGAAATGGATGGATATGAAGTGATCCGGGAATTGAAAAATAGTGACGATTATAAGAACATTCCGGTCATCTTTTTGACCGCAGACGAGGATGAGGAAGCAGAGATACAGGGATTTTCAGAGGGAGCCTTGGATTTTATCACCAAACCTTTTCGAAAAGATATTGTAATACAGAGGATCAGTCGGATCCTAGAGCTGGATTATCTGCAGAAGAATCTGGAAGCAGAAGTAAAGATGCAGTCTAAGAAGGCTGAAGAACGAGGCAAGAAGATGGAGCGTATGTCGCTGCAGATGATCAATGCCCTTGCCAGCACCATTGATGCAAAAGATCCTTATACCAACGGACATTCTGCCCGGGTGGCAGATTATGCGGTTATGATCGCGGAACGGTTGGGATACGACGAAGAGGAACTGGTCAAAGTCTGCTATATGGCGTTGGTTCATGATATTGGTAAGATTGGAATCCCAGATAGCATTATCAACAAAAAGAGCCAGTTGACCCAAGGAGAATATGAGGTCATTCGGGCACATCCTGTGATCGGCAGCAATATCTTGAAGAATATTACAGAGATCCCGGAGATCGCCACAGGAGCCAGATGGCATCATGAGATGTATGACGGTAGCGGATATCCGGATCATTTGAAAGGCGAAGAGATTCCGGAGATTGCCAGGATCATAGCAGTGGCAGATACCTATGACGCCATGACTTCCAAGCGCAGTTACAGGGATGTCCTCCCACAGCAGGTAGTAAGAGCTGAGTTTATCGAAGGAAGAGGGCAGCAATTCGATCCGATCATGGCAGATATCATGGTTCAATTGATCGATGCAGATAAGGAATATAAAATGCGCGAATAGGGGAAGATTTGAATTAGAATATTTTATATTAGAGATTTCACAGTTTTTTAGGAGGGAAACATGGTTTTTGATACAGCCATCATTGGAAGTGGGCCAGCAGGCATCTCAGCGGCTCTTAATCTAAAGATTCACGAGAAGCAGTTTATCTGGCTGGGCAGTAAAGATTTAAGCGATAAGATCACAAAAGCAGAGAAGATCATGAATTATCCGGGACTGAAAGAAATTTCCGGAATGGAATTAAATCAGGCCTTTTCTCAGCAGATTGATAGCATGGACATTGAGATCACGGAACATATGGTCAATTCCATCATGCCTTTTAATGGGCATTTTGCACTAATGGCAGGCAGTGAATTTTACGAGGCGAAGACCATTATCCTTACCACGGGAGTGGCGAATCAGCCGCTTTTGCAGAGGGAAAGTGAAATGCTTGGCAAAGGAGTCAGCTACTGTGCCACCTGTGACGGAGGACTGTATCGGGATAAGAAGATCGCAGTTATCTGTTCTACTGCCCGGTTTGAGCATGAAGTAAAATATCTAGCAGATCTGGCAGAGAAAGTTTATTTCTTTCCGACTTATCCGGGAGCTTCCAAGATCAGTGATAACGTAGAGAAGATAGCGGAGCGTCCAGTTTCGGTGGAAGGACAGGAACGAGTAACGGGGATTTCTTTGAAAAATGGTGAGATTATCTCAGTTGATGGCGTATTTTGCCTGAGAGATTCTATTTCTTTATCCACGCTTCTGCCGGGATTAGAATTAGAAGAGAAACATATCAAAGTAAATCGCAAGATGGAGACCAGTGTACCAGGGGTCTATGCTGCAGGAGACTGCACAGGCAGACCTTATCAGTACACCAAGGCAGTGGGAGAAGGAAATACGGCAGCCCACAGCGTGATCGAGTATTTGGCAGAGAATAGATAAATAATAGCGAACAGGGGTCAGGATGAGACCTCTGTTTTTTTGCACTTTTATTGTCTATCTGACGGAATTTATGTTATAATGTTCTAATACATAAAAGAATTTGATCGGTTTGAAATACAGGAGGTTATTTATATGGTTAAAGTAATTGCAGACAGCACTTGTGATCTGTCAGAAGAACTGATTGAAAAATATGGGATCACCATAATTCCATTGTACATTGTATTAGGGGAGAAAGAGTATCGTGATAAGGTAGAGATCATGCCGGCAGATATTTATAAATGGTCTGATGAGAATAAGACCACTCCTAAGACGGCAGCATTATCTATTGACGATGCTGTAAAAGCAATGATGCCTATTTTAGAGCAGGGTGATGATATTGTTATATTTAGTATCTCTAAAGATATGTCTAGTACCAATAACGTTTTCCGTTTAGCAACAGAAGAGTTAGAAGCAGAGGATAGGATTTCGGTTATTGATTCTGCGAACCTTTCTACAGGAATCGGACTTATGGTGATCGAAGCTGCGATCATGGCTCAGGCAGGTAAGAGCAAGGATGAGATCACTGCAGTGATCGAAGGATTAAAGCCACGAGTAAGAGCCAGCTTCGTCGTAGATACTTTAGAGTATCTTCACAGAGGAGGACGTTGCAGTGGATTGGCAGCATTAGCAGGCGGAATGTTAAAACTTCATCCTAAGATCGTTGTAAAAGACGGTGCTATGGGAGCCGATAAGAAATATCGTGGAAAGATTGACGCGGTCATCTTAAAATACGCAAAAGAAATGGAAGCAGATCTGCTTACTGCAAAAAAAGACAGAGTATTTATCACTCATTCCGGATGTGATGATGAAGTAGTAGCATCTGTGAAGGAATACCTGGAAAGTCTTGGTTATTTTGATGAGATCCTTACCACAGTAGCCGGTGGAGTTATCTCTTCTCACTGCGGACCAGGAACTTTAGGTGTGCTTTATATAGCAGGTGAATAAATAAACATTAAGAGGAAAAGGAGATTTTATTATGGGAAACATGGACCCGAAGTATGAACCGCTTTTTACCCCTTGGAAGATCGGTAACGTAGAGATCAAGAACAGGATCGTTCTCTGCCCAATGGGAGGAACTTCTCTGTTCGGATGGATGGAACCGAACCATTTTGATAAAGAAGCGGCAAATTTCTTCCTGGAAAGAGCAAAAAATAACGTAGGACTTATCATTCCGGGAATCGCACCGATCAAAGATACCATCGGTGGAAGGTGGCTCTGGCAGAACAAGAAGATGTTTGAGGAATTAAAGCCATTTATGGAGGAAATCCATAAGACAGGTGCCAAACTTTTCGTGCAGATCACTGCAGGAATGGGACGCTCTTGGGCAATTCCAACACCAGTAGTTATGTTACATAATAATCCGGTGCTGCGTACGATCGCAAAACCGATCATGGATGTGGCTTATGAGTCAGCAAGTCCAAGTCCACTGCCATCCCGCTGGTCTGACAAGGTACAGTGCCGCCAGATCACCAGAAAAGAAATGCAGGACATCGTAGATGCGTTTGCAAAGACAGCAAAGCTCTGTATGGATGCAGGTGTTGACGGCGTAGAAGTACACGCAGTACATGAAGGATATCTGTTAGATCAGTTTACTTTAAAATACACCAATAAGAGAACCGATGAATATGGCGGATCATTTGAGAACCGTTATCGTTTCCCAGCGGAGATCGTTCAGGCCATTAAGGCTTCTTGTGGTAAGGACTTCCCAGTATCTTTACGCTACTCTGTAGTATCTAAGGTAAAGGATTTCTGCGTAGGTGCAGTTCCGGGAGAGGAATACACAGAGATCGGCCGTGACATGGAAGAAAGTGAAAAGGCAGCAAAATTCTTACAGGATGCAGGTTACGATATGTTAAATGCAGATAATGGAACCTACGATTCCTGGTATTGGGCTCATCCACCTCAGTATATGCCACAGAACTGCAATCTGGAGGATGTTTCCCATATTAAGAAATTTGTGGATATTCCAGTAGTCTGTGCAGGACGTATGGAGCCGGATGTGGGGGCAAAAGCCGTAGCAGAAGGCAGGATCGATGGTGTAGGTATTGCCCGTCAGTTCTTAGCAGACGGAGAATGGATCACAAAACTCATTGAGAACCGTTTAGAAGATATCCGTCCATGTATCTGCTGTCATAATGCTTGCTTTAATATGACCCATTATAAAGGAGTGGCAAATGATCAGTCCATTTATGATGCCAGCCATATTGCCCGTTGTGCATTAAATCCACAGATCATGCAGTCTGATAAATATAAGATCGAACCAGCTAAGAAACAGAAGAATATTGCAGTCATCGGTGGTGGTATCGGTGGTATGGAAGCAGCTATTGTCTGTGCAAAACGTGGTCATAAAGTAACCCTGTATGAGAAGAGCGACCGTTTAGGCGGTATCTTTATTGCAGCAGCAGCTCCTTCCTACAAAGAAAAAGACAGAGATCTCATCGCCTGGTATGAAAGAGAGATCACCAGATATCCGATCGAGATTAAGATGAATACAGAAGTAAAAGACGTAAAATCTCTGAATGCAGATGAAGTTATCGTTGCTACCGGTTCTACTGCTAAGAAGATTCCGGTAAAAGGTGCAGAATATGCCATGGACGCAGTGGAATTCTTATTAGGCGAGAAAGAAGTTGGTGAAAATGTTGCCATTATCGGTGGTGGACTTACCGGCTGTGAGATCGCTTATGAGCTGTATCTCCATGGAAAGAAACCAACCATTGTGGAAATGAAAGACGACCTGATCGCAGTGACCGGTGTTTGTCTGGCGAACAGCAGCTACTTAAGAGATTTCTTCAATGCCAATAAAGTTCCGGTTCATCTGGAAACAAAACTCGGCGAGATCTGCAAAGATGGTGTTATGGTTACAGATAAAGAAGGTAAGACCTTTAAGATTGACGCAGACAGCGTGATCCTTTCTGTAGGATATAATCCAGCACCTCTTGCACCAAAATCCAAGCATGTACATATCGTAGGTGACGCCTCTAAGATCGGAAATCTTCGTACCGTTATCTGGCAGGCTTGGGATGTAGCAATGAAGCTTTAGTGAAGAGAGGGATAGCATGAAACTGACAGAGAAACAACAGGAAATTTTAAACGGTGCCCAGGGAGAGACCATGGCGAAAGTCATGAAGACTTTGGTCATGTATGGAGAAGCCTTTGGGGCAGAAAATATGGTGCCGGTTACATCAAAATATAATCATTTAGTAACATCTTTTGGACTGGGAGTTATCTCACCAGTTTATGATCTGATGGATCAGCTCATCGAGGCAGGAGCAGTTTCCGGACAGAAATTCTCCGCAGATCCTCGTCCATTGGATGATAATGTTCCAGCCAATTTCTTACAGAAATTGATCTTCAAGAAATTTATGTACAACAAGCAGGATTTCTATGAGGGTCAGTTACAGAAATTAGGACTGATGGATAAGGATGCCTTTACCTGTGCCTGCTATATGGAAGAAGTAGGCAACAAGCCGGAAAAAGGCGAAGTATTAAGTTGGGCAGAGTCTTCTGCGGTAGTTTACGCTAACTCCGTATTAGGGGCACGTTGTAACAGAAATTCCGGAATCATGGAATTAATGGGCTCCATCGTAGGCTATGTGCCGAACTTTGGACTTTTAACCGATGAGGGAAGAAAAGCATCCTGGATCGTAAAAGTAGAGACTACCAAGAAACCGGAAGCACAGCTTTTAGGTTCTGCCATCGGTATGAAAGTCATGGAAGATGTTCCTTATATCGTAGGAATGGATAAATGGCTGGGAACAGAATTAGATGACGCAGCTTGCACTTATCTGAAAGATTTTGGTGCGGCTACTGCTTCTAACGGTGCAGTAGGTCTTTATCATATGGAGAATCTGACACCGGAAGCAAAAGAGCAGGGAACATCTCTGATCTTAGAAAATGCTAAGACTTATGTGATCGACGACGCTGAATTAGAGCGAGTTAAGAATAATTATCCAGTCATCTGGAAAGATCCAAATGCGAAACCAAAGCTCTGCTTTATGGGATGCCCTCATATGAGCTTACAGCAGTTAAAGGATTGGACCGACAAAGTAGAAGCTGGATTAAAAGCTGCGGGCAACAGCAAAGTAGTGATCCCAACTGTATTTACAGCGGCACCGGGAGTATTGAAGGAATTTGAGAAGACCGAATACGCTGCCCGTTTGAAGGCAACAGGAGTTATCACTTCCTATATCTGTCCACTGATGTACATGAACAATCCTCTTTGTTCAAAAATGCCAGTGATCACATCTTCTAATAAACTGCGTACTTATACTACCGCACGATATTATACCGATGATGAGATCTTACTGCAGATCACGAAGGGAGGCAGATAATCATGAAAGAATTTAAAGGACGAGTAGTTACTCCGGGAACCGCTTCTGCAGAGGCAGTTGTTACCCATGGAGGATTTAATACCTTAGCTTCTCTTCAGAAGTCATTACAGTTCGGTGACAAGAAAGCAACCTGTAACGATCAGAATAACCCGGATCTCTATGGAAAGCCATTAGCAGGATATGCCCTTTGTCTTCCACAGACCATTGGATCCACCACCGGTGGAATGGTTCTGTATTGTGCCTGTGCTATGAAACGTCAGCCGGCTTGTATGCTCTTTTCCAATAAGATTGATTCCCTGGCAGCAGCAGGAGCGATCTTAGCAGATGTGTGGTTAGATGATATCACTATGCCTGTAGTTGATTCTCTTGGAGAGGAATTCTTAAACTATGTAAAAGATGGCATGAAGATCACCATCAAAGAAGATGGAGTTGTTGTAGTAGATTAAAATGGCTTATAAGATTTTAATTGTAGATGATGAAAAAATGATGACGGAACTGCTTTCGGATCATTTGCAGGACTGTGGCTATGAGACATACGTTGCCAATAATAGTGATGAAGCGGTGGAGTTATTGCAGAAACAACCGGATCTGATCATTTTAGATATCAATATGCCGGGAACCAATGGGTTAGAATTATGTAAGAATATCCGCAATCACATCATATGTCCGATTATCTTTGTGACAGCTCGTATCACAGAACAGGATAAGATCAATGGGCTTCAGTATGGCGGGGATGATTATATCACAAAGCCTTTTAGCCTGAATGAATTATCTGCCAGAGTAGCGGCACATTTACGGAGAGATGAGCGAAATAAATGTAAGCCGCTACTCCTTACCTCGGAAAATCTGATCGTGAATCTGTCAGAGCGAACCGTGTCTTATGGAGGAAATTCTATTCCTTTTTCCAAGAGGGAATTCGACTTGATCGAATTTCTCATGACCAATGCTAACCAGGTCTTTAACAGAGAGCGGATCTATGAGGCAGTTTGGGGTTATGAGGCAGAAGGTGACAGCAGTGTAGTGAAAGAGCATATTCGGAAGATCCGTGCAAAGCTTCACGAGATCACAGGTCAGGAATACATAGAAACCGTCTGGGGGGTAGGATATAAATGGAATCGTTAAAGAAAAAGATCCAGAATCTGTCCCTGCGGAAATTTTTTATGATGTCGGTGCTCATGACTTTTTGTATGGTGACTGTCTTATCAGGACTCACGATTGCTGGATGTATTGCATTTCGCAATTATCTGGTCCCGGATTCTAATGCGGTGCTTTTAACAGTAGAGCAGACTTTTTCAGATGGAAGTGTGCATGAAATGATCATGTGGATGGATTATGGGGAAGTCCTGCAGGATTTTACTTATTCCGCCGAGGATGATGAGATAACATATAGTCAGATCATAGAAGAGAAGTATTCCATAGAGAAGATCGTAAATAGTTCAAAGGCACTTACACCTAAGCGAAAATTAGCATATCAGGTCTGTGGAGTGGCCATGGTAGCAGTTCCGGTATTTCTCTCTATAACAGGAATTTTGATCTGTGGATTGTATTTCTATAAGCGAAAGCTTTCAGAGCCTTTACGGATCTTATCCAATGCGACGGAGCAGATTGCAAAGCAGGATCTGGACTTTTCGTTGGAGTATGGCTGTCAGGATGAAATGGGGCAGTTGTGTGCTTCCTTTGAACAGATGCGACAGGCACTAGAAGAAAATCATAAGGCGATGTGGGAACTTTTAGAACAACGGAAACTTATGCAGGCGTCTATTGCCCATGATCTGCGCAATCCGATTGCCATTATCGAAGGATATACAGAATATCTGCAGATGAATCTCTCTGAAGGCAGATTAAGTCCACAGCGGATGGAACGGATCGTAAATAATCTGAATATGGCAGCAAAACGGTTGGAGCATTATACGGAATCCATCAGAACTTTGAATCAGTTAGAAGATATGGAGATCGATCAAAAGAGTATATCTTCTAGTGTATTAGTGGAAGATATCTCAGAGGATCTTAACATGATGGCTTCCAATTCGGACATTTCGCTAAATATCAACAACTTACTGCCGGATTGTCAGCTTAAAGTGGATAGCACCATCTTGTATCGGATCTTAGAGAATGTATTTGGAAATGCCCTGCGTTTTGCAGAAAAAACCATCTCTATCTCTTTTGAAAAGAAGAAATCTCATCTTTGTATTACAGTGGAAGATGATGGAGAAGGATTTTCAGATGATGTTCTCAGTAAAAATGGAAAGCTCTTTTTGCCCACACAGCAGGAGGACGGCCATTTAGGAATGGGAATCTCCATGAGCCGTGTGCTCTGTGAGAAACATGGCGGCAATTTAAAATTTCATAATAATGAAGATCACCATGCGGTTGTAAAAATAATGATCGCAGTTTGACCGTTTTTTGACTTTTGTGTTTTATGATCTCCTTGTAACTTCGGAAAGAAGAACAAGGAGGTCTATTTTTTATGAAAAAAATAATTGCAATGTTGTTAGCTCTGGGGATGACAGTATCCCTTTGGGGCTGCGGAGAAGAAGGATCAAATAATGGTGCGGCAAATAGTGAAGTGACCACTGGAACTGGCACAGATCAGAAGCAGGATGGTGGTAATAAAGCTGCTGGCAGTGGGGAGGTTTCAGAAAATGAAGAGACAGCGGAAGGTTTACGTATCTTAAATACAGGGGATAATCAAAGCTGCTATACAGAGGCTGGTTACTACTATTTTGCAGAGCCTTCAGAGCTTTCGGATGAAAACTGGGGGATGCATCTGATGTATATGGATTTTGCAACAGCCCAGGAAATTTATTTGTGTAACAATGCAGGCTGCAATCATGATACCATAGATTGCCCAGCGGTATTTTCAGTAGAAGAGTTTCCATGTTTTTCTACAATACCGTTTATTCATGGCAACTCCCTCTATTTTCTCAGTAAAAGCGCGGATCAGGATGGAAGTGTGAGTTTTAGCGCAACGGAAGATGGGGTTAATGTTGCAGATGTAGAAAATTCAACATCCTATCTCTATCGGGCTAATATAGACGGAACTGGCAGAGAAAAGATCTATACTTTTGGAGAGAACGTTACCCTGGAAGATGTGGTAATGGGAGATGATCAGGGAATTTATGTGATCACCAAGACTTTAACGGCAGATAAGACTGCAGAAGGTACTTATTTTAATTCTACAGAACGAAAACTGGTATATCTGGATCTGGAAACCTTAGAAGAAAAGATGGTCTGTGATCTGGAGTTTGGGGACTCTATCAGCTGGAAACTGATCGATTGCTATGGGCAGAATCTGGTCTTTGAAGGATTGGATTATGGAAGAGAAGTGACGAATCAGGAATTATTTGATGATGATTCCTATGTGGAATTATATGAACAGTCTAAGGAAGTCATCGCAACAGTAAATATCAACGATGGTAAATTAAATGAAGTGTATCGGATGGCGAAAGAAAAAGAATCTTCCTTCCTTACAAAAGACAACCTGCTTTATATTTCATGGAAAGAAGATGGTAGGATCATCAGTGTGAATATGGATTCGGGAGAAGAAAAAGAGGTATGTAAGAGCGGAAACAATTACCTTTTTAGAGCGGTAGGAGATAAACTTTGCTGCACGAATTGGGATCTTGGAGAAGATGCAACCTTCTATTATGTGGATACCAAAACAGGGGAAGTGAGTCACTCTGAGTTGGTGAATAAATGCAATGGATGGCGGTTAGAATTTCGGGCGGAGTTGGAGTCTGATATGTTAATGGTCTATGATTATGAAGCGATCAGAAATCCGGATGATTCCTATGAGATTTCCCGTTATCAGTATGGACTCATTTCCAAAGAAGATCTGTTTTTAGGAAATGATAATTTCAGAAAGATCGATATGATAAAGGGAGGAATATAGGCCATGCTGGAATTAGAACAGATTTCAAAAAAATATAAAGATAAACTGGCGTTAGATCAGGTCACCCTTTCTTTGGAAAATGGTATTTATGGATTATTAGGACCAAACGGTGCTGGAAAATCCACGCTCATGAATATCATTACCGGAAACCTTAAGCCAACTGCCGGACAGGTAAAATGGGATGGAAAAGAAATAAGATCCCTAGGAGCAGATTTCCGGAGTATCATAGGCTATGCTCCTCAGCAGCAGGGCTTATATGACACGTTTACAGGAAGACGGTTTCTTTCCTATATGGCAACCTTAAAGGGAATCTCTAAAAAAGAGATGGCAGAAGAAATTAAGAGAGTCTTATCTTTTGTAAATATGGAAGAGGCGGCAGATCGGATGATCGGCACTTATTCCGGGGGAATGAAACAGAGGATCTTAATTGCTCAGGCAATTCTCGGAGATCCGAAGCTCATCGTGTTAGATGAGCCTACCGCTGGCTTGGATCCCAAAGAAAGAGTAAGGATCCGAGAGCGGATCCGGGAATTTTCCGGGGATAAGATCATTCTGGTGTCCCCCCATGTAGTATCGGATATTGAGCCAATAGCAAAAGAGATCATTTTGATCAAATCCGGAAATATCATGGATAGGGATACGGTAGAGCATCTTTGTCAAAAGTATGGAGAGGCAAAGGATCTAGAAGAAGTTTATATGGAAATCTTCGGAGGGGAGGAAGATCATGCATCGACTGATATCCTTTGAATTAGATAAGATATGGCGGAAAAAAGGATTTCTTCTTTCTGTTTGCGTCCTTGTGGTGTTAAATATCTTTCTTCTGTGGTACACCAACCTTTCAGACGGTTTTGCACCCGCATTATCTTCCTATCAGACTTTTCAGGAGAAGATCGCTCCTATGAGTGAAGCGGAAAAAGCAGACTATATTTTAGAGTTAAAAGAAAAAATAGACGGGATATGCCTGGTTCAGGAAGTTCTCTTTATGCAGAGAATGGAAAGTGAAGCTGGTGATGTTTATACAGAACAGACTTTGGCACAGAATCCCGGAGTTTTTGAAAAATATTATGAGCTATATGAAAGTGGAGAGTATCTAACTTTTACAGATTCCTTAGATCAGGAAAAAGCGTTGATAGATGAGCTTTATGAAGAATGGGAAAAGGTCTCTTCCTATGAGTCCTATCTGCGATCCGTGCAGGAAAATAAGAACACATTGAGTGGAATCTCTATCTTCGGACAGCAGGATGAGAATAATTTTTCTGCAAGAAACATTAAGAAAAGTGCAGGGGATTATGCAGTTTTAACTGCAGATCAGATTTCCTGGAGATCGGGCAAAGCTCTTCGGGGAGCTACAGAAAGCAGCTGGACAGATCTTTTGTTATTATTATCCATCTTCCTTTTTGTAGGAAATCTGATATTAGATGAAAAAGAAAAGAAATTGTTCTATGTGACCCGTGGGACAAAACATGGGATCATTCCCAGTATCCTTGGAAAATTATCTGCGCTCTTGACTCATTGCCTGTTCATGACAATTTTGCTCTATGGAGTCAATCTGCTCTATTATGGAGGCACCATCGGTTTGGGAGATCTTACGGCTAGAATTCAGTCAGTGGCGGCATACATGGAAAGCAGCCTTTCTATCTCAATCTGGCAATACATATTACTTTCGGTTCTTACGAAAGCTTTGGTACTGTTCGGTATTGGTGGGATCCTTACGGCATTTTGCATAGCAGCAGAGAATATTTTAATGCCTTACCTGATAGGGATCTTACTCTGGGGAATCAGCTTTCTGTTGTACTCTTTTGTCCCTACTGCTTCAAAATGGACAGTGTTCAAGTACTTGAATTTGGCGGGAATCATGAAAACGGAAAACCTCTATGGAGGATATCTAAATCTGGATCTGTTTGGATATCCTGTATCAAGAAGGAGCCTTTCCTGGCTAATTATTATAGCGACTGTTGTGGTTGGAATTTTATTATGTCTGATCCTGTTTTCAAGAGGCGGTCATTTGGAACTGAAAAATAAAAAGCTGCGAGCATTATTTTCTTTCAAACCTCATGGTAGTGCAGTGCTTCATGAAGGGTATAAGATCATGGTAACAAACAAGGCTGGCCTTATTTTGCTTGTTTTTGGAGTTTTGATCGGTTATCGGATCTTAAGCCAGAGTTATAGTCCTTCTGTTCAGGAGCAGTATTATCAGGATATCATGTTCCAGCTAGAGGGAGAGTTGACAGAGAAAAAAGAGCAACTGATTCTGGAAGAACAGGCTCGCTACACGGAAGCCTTTGAACAGATTGAGCTGATAGAACAGAAAGTTTTAGAAGGGAAGATCACGGAATCTGCTGCGGAGCAATTAAAGAGTCAGTGGTATACGATAACCGCCTTTTATCCGTCTTTTGAGCGGGTATGGCAGCAGTATGAGAATATCTGCGAAAATGGCGGAGATTTCATTTATGATACAGGATATCTGTACGTATTTGGTGCGTTGAATGAAGAGATGCTGATCGATCTTTTACTGCTTACTTTGTGCGTTATCTTTGCATTTTCTAATGTGATCTCTATGGAGGATCAGAGAGGTTCCTGGAATCTCTTAAGTGCAACCAGGCAGGGAAAAAGCAAGATCCTGTGCCATAAATTTGCAATTTGTGGAGTTGCTACAGCAGTTGTTTCCTTAATTCCTTTTGTATGCAGGATCATTCGTGTATCTTCCGTCTATCCACTGCGAGGGCTGGGAGATCTGGTAAATAATATTCCATATTTTGAGGATTTTCCGCTTTATATATCCATGTGGTTTTTCCTCCTACTGATGGCACTTTCCCAGGCAGTCTGCCTTATGGCGGTAACGACGGTGGTTCTTGGGCTGTCTTACTGGCGTAAGAATCATGTGCAGACCATTTTCTTTGCAGTCTTACTCTTAGTAGTACCGATGGTGCTTCGACTGCTGGGATTTGATTTTGCGGAGTGGTTCTCTATCTATCCATTTTATTCCTGGACAGGGAGACTGGGGTAGAGGATCAGATGTTATTGAATAAAATAGATGTAAAAAATGGTTGACGGTTTTGGGTGGAGATTTTATCATCAGATACAAAAGGAGATGAGCCCAAATGTTACAGAAAATAAAGACAAGCTATGAGCATACCATATACGCCAGTTACATAGGTTATATTACCCAGGCGATCGTGAACAATTTTGCACCGCTATTGTTTCTTACCTTCGCCAGTTCCTATGATCTGACCTTAGATAAGATCGCCATGATCACTACAGTTAATTTTACGGTACAGTTGGTGGTGGATTTCTTATCTGCAAAGGTAATCGATAGATTAGGATATCGAAAAGTCATTGTAGCGGCTCATGTGTTTGCGGCAGCAGGACTTATGGGCATGGCGGTATTCCCGGAACTGATAGGAAATGAATACGCAGGACTGTTGCTGGCGGTGGTGTTGTATGCCATCGGTGGAGGGATCATTGAGGTATTGATCAGTCCCATCGTGGAGGCCTGCCCAACGAAAAAGAAAGAGGCAGCCATGAGTTTGCTTCATTCCTTTTATTGCTGGGGACATGTGGGAGTAGTGCTGCTTTCAACGCTGTTTTTTACGCTGTTTGGAATAGAAAATTGGAGAATACTGGCTTGCATATGGGCGATCGTGCCGATCTTTAATTTGTTCTATTTTGCATTGGTACCGATTTATCCTATTGTGGAAGAGCATGAGAAAATGGCATTGGGAGATATGTTGAAACAGAAAACTTTCTGGATCTTAATGATCCTGATGGTCTGTGCAGGGGCTTCCGAGCAGGCGATGAGCCAGTGGGCGTCCGCATTTGCAGAAAGTGCCTTGAAAGTTTCAAAGACTATGGGAGATCTGATGGGACCTTGTATTTTTGCAGTGCTGATGGGAACGGCAAGAGCTATCTATGGAAAATACAGCGATCGGATCCCTCTTAAGAAAATGATGATCAGTTGTGCAATTTTATGTATCGGTTGTTATGTTATGGCAATCTTTGCTCCAAGTCCTATCTGGGGGCTGGCAGGCTGCGCTGTGTGCGGATTTTCTGTAGGTATTTTCTGGCCGGGAACCTTTAGTCTGGCGGCAGTGAAACTTCCGGGAGCTGGAACTGCCATGTATGCGTTTATGGCATTAGCAGGAGATGTGGGCTGTAGTTCGGGACCGACTCTAGTTGGGATCGTGGCAAATTATTTTGGAGGAGACTTGCAGAGAGGACTGGTTGCAGGAATTCTGTTCCCAGTACTGATACTTGCAGGAATTTATGCACTGAGAGAGAAGAAGTAAGAGCATTGTTTTGTTTAGGCGAAACAGAGAGATTATAACACAACAGCAATTTGTTGATGCTGATGTTTGATAATGGTATACTGCGGGGAGAGAAAACTTTAAATTTGAAGGAGAGAATATAAATGAGTGAAAGACCAGATTTGAATAAGAAATTGGATGGAGAAACTTTTAGAAGTTTTTACTATTTGAAGGAAGAATTGGTCGGTTTTTGTAGAGAAAACAATTTACCTGTTTCGGGTGGAAAGATAGAGCTTACAGATAGGATTGCCTATTTTCTTGATACAGGGAAGGTGTTAGAAACTTCTGCAAAAAGAAAAGCAACAATAGATGTGGGATTAATTACAGAGAATACGCTAATTGAATCAAATATTGTATGTTCTGAAAAGCATAGAGCCTTTTTTAAAGAAAAAATCGGTAAAAGTTTTTCTTTTAATGTTTTGTTCCAGAAATGGTTAAAGAGCAATGCTGGAAAGACTTATGGTGATGCAATTAATGCATATTTTCAGATTTTAGAAGAAAAGAAAAAGGGGAAAACAACGATTGATAAGCAATTTGAGTATAATACATATATCCGAGATTTCTTCGAAGATAATCAGGGTAGAAGTTTGGATGAAGCTATTACCTGTTGGAAATATAAAAAGAGTTTGCAAGGACACAATCGATATGAAAAGTCTGACCTCATTGCGTTAGACTGACAAATTTTAGACTTCTGTTGAGTCTGAGAGCACGCGAAGATTTGAATTTGTAGAGGTGAATTTATATGATAGTTGTGGATAGTAAAGGAAATGAATTTCTTAATATTATTAATGTTGACGAAGAAAATGCAGATAACCAATATGAGCCAATTAATCATTGTTTAGCTGTTGTAAAAATAGAAAATGATTATCTTATGGGGTGGAATAAATGGCGTCAAGACTGGGAAATCTTTGGGGGGTGCAGAGAAGATAACGAAACATTAAAAGAATGTATTATTCGTGAATGTCAAGAAGAATTAGGCTTATCAGATGTTGAGTATGAATATTTGGGGGTGATGTATTTTAAAATGGCACCTGGATATTTTAATCCAGAATGGCATTATGAATATGGTGGTTTGTACGGAGTAACATTACCAAAGGAATATCTTGAAATCATAGAAAAGTATAGAACTGATAAAGAAGAAGTTGAAAAACTTGCTTTTTATAGTGATATTAAGGGAAAAGAAAAAATAGCACCTATTGATGAGATGTTATTAGAATATTGGAAATAGACAACTTCCAATTGAACAAAATCGCTGCGCGATGGCCTGCCAAGGCTGTGGCGCAGTTTTCTACTTTTTCTAAAAAAGGCAGTGACAGGATTGTCCCAAGATAGTATTGTTAAAGTACGACCAATAACAAACTTCAAACACGGGCTTAGTCCCGACAACTGCCTATGAAAAGAATACCACTTTCAGGCTGCTTACACAAGCAGTTTTATTTTGCAAATGCTCCTCCATGATAGGTAGTTACTGTTGCTATTACTACTTTTATTTCATGGAGGTTATTTATGTACGAAGATATTTTACAGTTAGTGACCGTTGCGGCACAAAAGAAGAATCTGAAGGAATCTACCATACACACCTATCGTCAGTCACTAAAACATTTCTTTAAATTAACCGGTAAGTCATGGAAAGAACTTACCGTAGCGGATGCCGATGATTTCCTGACAGCAAAGCGATTGGCCGGTGCCATGCCGGAAACCTATAACCATTACTATGCGGCTCTGCGTTTCATGTACAAACGGGTGCTCAAACTTAACTGGAACGAAGACGACCTTCCACGCATGAAGCGTGACCGTTCCCTGCCCACTGTTCTTTCAAGAGAAGAAGTGAATGCCATTCTTGATGCTACTCCGAACCTGAAATACAAAGCTATTTTTGCAGTTATGTACTCAGGTGGTCTTCGGGTATCTGAAACAACCCATTTGCATTATGAGGACATTTCCCGTAGGAACCACTCCATTCACATACACAATACGAAAAACAGAATGGATCGTTATACTATTCTTGCCGACCGCACTCTAGACATTCTGACTGAATACTGGTTCAAATGCGGAAAGCCCAGAGACATCCTTTTTCCCAGTCAGGTAACCGGAGAATATCTAGACATCTCCGCAGTAAATCAGGTTCTAAGAAGAAGTGCACAACGTGCAGGCATTACCAAACGTGTCACTTCCCATGCATTTAGGCACAGCTTCGCAAGTCATCTTTTGGAAGCAGGGTGTGACATTAAGTACATTCAGGCATTGTTGGGACATTTAGACCCTAAATCCACCGAGGTTTATCTTCATGTCAGCAACAAAACTCTGCTGGGTATTAAAAGTCCTTTTGATGTACAGGAGGATTCATAATGGAGCATCCCACTGTACAGGATATATTTTTACGCTTTTACCCACAATACCTTGATAAATACGCACCTTCCCCACAGCAGTCCAAAGTTGCTAACTGTATCATTAACTGCAAGACCGGTGCTTACGGTGCAAATGTAAGTGTATGTGAGGACTGTGGGCATCTGCAAATCCACTATAACTCCTGCCGAAACAGATGCTGTCCCATGTGTCAGGCTTTGCCCAAGGAAAAGTGGATGGATAAGCGTCGTGAAGATGTGCTGGATGCCCCTTACTTCCATGTAGTATTTACGGTACCGCAAGAACTGAACCCCTTAATCTACAGCAACCAGCAGCTTCTCTACGATGCGCTGTACCACTGCGTTTCAGCAACCATTAATGAATTGACCGCAGATACGAAGCATCTTGGTGCAAAAGTTGGTTATATCTGTGTGTTACATACCTGGGGTTCTGAAATGAATTATCATCCCCACATCCATATCATCCTACTTGGTGGTGGCCTGACTGCTAAAAATCAATGGCGTGATAAGGGTGAGGAATTCTTTCTTCCGGTAAAGGTAATGTCAAAACTGTTTCGTGGCAAATACATGGCTGAACTTAAAACCCTCTGGGAAGAGGAAAAGCTTCAGTTTCATGGAAGCAGCGAAAAGTATCGTAACCATTACGCCTTCAAGGAACTCCTGAACATTTGTTATGAAAAGGACTGGATTCCACACTGCAAGAAAACCTTTAATGGTGCTCAGTCCGTTATTAACTACCTTGGGAAATACACCCACAGGATTGCCATCAGCAACCACCGTATTATCCGCATGGATGAGGATACTGTTACCTTCTATGTAAAGGATTACCGTGAAGAAGGCCGGTGGAAGGAACATACCGTTTCGGGCATTGAATTTATTCGTCGCTTCCTGATGCATGTGCCTCCCAAACGCTTTGTGCGAATCAGGCACTATGGCTTACTGTGTACCAGAACCAAGACCAGACAGCTGACATTATGCAGGAATCTTCTTGGCTGTAAACAGTATCTTTCCAAGCTTAAAGGTATGGAAACACCACAGATACTTGAAACCCTCTATGGTATCAAGGTTACTGTTTGTAAGTGCTGCGGTGGACACCTTGGAAAGCCACAACAGCGGATACCTTTACGGATTTAAAGTTTGGAATTCACATTTCTTCAAAAGCCTCAGCAATGAGGTCTATTTGTCGTGCTTAGATTTTGAAATGAGACTCTCAGCTGTAATGACATAACCTTTACTTTTCGGTAAAGTGCAAAGATTGAAAGTCCATACATATCGGCTCCGGTGACGCGACTTTGTTCACTATAGAAAAATCGAAATTAATGTAAACGATAGGGCAGTTTATAAAAGAGTGTAAGCTGCTTTATCGTTTACACCA
>JAGAOC010000056.1 GCA_017623935.1 Agathobacter sp.
CCATAATCTGACGTATAAATGGCTCTCCTGTAATTAATAATACCACAACATATGCCCCAAAGAAAGTGCAGGCAGTTATAACTAACTTAACAAAATTTTCCATTTCTACTGAATTAAAATCAAAGGAAAGAGCTTTTACCCAAAGAGACGCTACACAGCCTAAACCTAATCCTAAGATCAGCTTCCAATACTGTACGCTCTTGTAGGCGTCTTTCACTGTATCTCTTAAAGCAATATATTGATAGAGCAATACCACAAATTCTGCAACTAAGGTTCCGATTGCTGCACCGGCAGCTCCCATTTTCGGAATTAAGATAGCATTTAACACCAGATCCACGATCGCTCCGGCAATTTCAGAATATAAGACGGTCTTTTCCTGTCCCATTGGTACTAACATCTGAATTCCCATAATATTGGTAAGACCGATAAATAAAAGCGTTGGCATAATGATCTGCATTGGCAGGATGGAATTTGCATATTGATCTCCGGAAAGGAAATAGATTCCTTCCTGGGCAAAAAGCATAAAGTACAGCATCATCGGAGGTGCTACTACCCATACAAAATTTAATGCCTTTTTGGAAATCTTTAAGAACTCTTCCTTTAAGCCGTTCTGCATGTAATAAGAAGCTCTTGGAAGTAATACGGTTCCTAAAGAAGTTACCAAACTTACCAGAATGGTCTTGATACGCACTGCTGCATTGTAATATCCTACTTCTTCATCTGATTTCATAAATCCCAGCATAGCTGTATCCAGATGAGTATAGACTGTAGTAGCCACTGACATTGCCAGGAAAATAGATACTGCTTTTAAATGCTTTTTCAGGTGATAACCACCTACCGGCTTTAAGCTGACATACCTATGGACATTGATCAGGTTAAAAATATTAGAACCAACAGCCGCTACAATTGTAATTGCACCATAAATAACATAATCCTGTTCCTGTTTGACAAACACAAACATTAAGATCAGTGCCAACAACTTAAAGATAATGGAACGGATGGTGATATAACTGTACTGTTCCAGTCCTTTATATAACCATTCCATACCGATCAAATTAAAAAAAATGGTAGAACTACAGATCAAGAACAAAGTCTTGTCCTGTGCCATCTTCGGTACGAAAAAGAGCGCCGCAAAAAATACTATGTAAGTCAGAACGCTCATGATCCCATTGATAATGACCAGTTCCTGAACGGTTCTTGATAACTCTTCTTTATTATCCCTAACTTTTGCACAAGCCCGGATTCCATAGGTAGGAATACCTAGCTGGGCAAACATGGCAAAGTAAGAAATGATCGATGTTGCAAAGGATACTTTTCCTGTACCTACTGGTCCTAATACTCTGGACACATAAGGAAATGTGATCAGAGGAAAGATAAAAGACGACATAGTCAGGATCGCATTCATGATAAAATTAAGCGTAATAGATTTCTTCTTCATTTTTTCATCCTTTTTGAGTTATATTTTCCCCTTAAAAACTTCCCTCATAACGTTTTCCAAATAATTTGGCTTTGATGAAAGCGGTGCCCTTTTTCCACCAGTTGATCTTCTCCATATGCATATATGGAACTTCTCCATAAGGGATATTCTGGTGCATGAGCCATACATTAAAGATGATCTCGCTGACTCTTCCATAGAATCTGCCCTGGAAAAAGGAGTATTCTTTATCCTGCAGACGGTTCTCTAACTCGAAAAGGATAGAGAATAACCACTCACAATACTCATCGGACAACTGTTTCTCCATAATATACATATTGAACATATAGCCGCCCCGCTGTTTCATGACCTTATCAAATTCTTCCAGATAATCCGGGTACATTTCTGCAATGATCTCTCTGGTAATATCCAGATGCTCTTTGTAATGGGTGTGCTCATAATGAGAATATAAGGTCTCGATATAATAATTTCTCTTCTTTGGTACGAGAATTCTGTATTTCTTTAAAAGTGGTTCTAATTCTTCCCCTGTCAGAACAGAATTCATCATTCCCAGTTTTTTCTGCTGAGATCTGCTCTTTACTGTAAAATGTCTTCTATAATGAGCCAGTCCTACATAATCTGCCTCCAGATTCTTCCATGCCCAATACAGACCTGTCAATTCACAGTAACTTGGATTTTTCAGGGAGATATTATCTCCTGTATTATCGCCAGTATAGCCCAAGTCATCCTTACCTTCCCGTCCTAC
>JAGAOC010000057.1 GCA_017623935.1 Agathobacter sp.
CCATTTGAACTGTTGCAAATTTTGCAACAGTTCCCATTGGTGACAATTCGCCTTCTTCGTATATTTTACTGATGTGTCTGGAAATAGTAGATTTATTTCTCTGAAACAGCTCTGCCATCTGGTCAATGGACAGCCACACAGTATCTTCCTCAAAGGTAGTTTCTATTTTGGTCAAACCATCTTCGGTTGTGTACATAATAATATTCGATTTGTTCATGTGTATGTCCTCCTCGCTAGTCATGATTGCTGTCGGTATTTTTCTTCGATCTGCTCTTATACACATTATACTGGTTCTTACACTGTGGTGAGCAGAATTCCATATTTGGTCTGGTGGCAACAAAAGCCTTGCCACAGTGCTTACATACCTTCATGTTGGAGTTCTCATCCGTCAGCATAAAGGAAAACATCATCTGTACACATAACAATAAGGAATTGAAGTCCCAGACGATGGTAGGGCGTTCACGCAATTCTATGCGGTAGGTAGGTGCCACACCACCGAAAGCCGCCATTCCCTGACGATACAGGTTACGCTCATTCTCATCCAGTCTGTCGTAGTCCAGATAATAAAGGAAGCTGGAGAAGAAGGTGAATGCCCAGTCTCGGAATACTTCCACAAGCCATTCATAGGCTTCGGCATATTCCTTCTGAAAGCTCATCATAACAGCCTGTGGCTTATTCTTCATGGTCATTATCAGGGCAATCATTTCCACACTGTCCGTACTCCAACTGGATTCCATGCCCTTCTTTCGAAAATCAATCTTGTCAAAAGGGAAGAAGTAGGACAGATACTTCTCTGTAGAGATGCTTTCTTCCTTGATAAAATGATTTTTTGGCAGATAGACCGCCTCGTATGTAATAAAATCCGGTGTAGTAGGCAGGGCAGTCATAAGTCCCAGCATACCGTACTCGGATACAAAGCCCATAATGGCTTCTTTTAATTCTGATTCGTCTGCTTTATTCATGGCAGTAGTACCGATGTTAATTGCGGTCAGCACCAGCTTCTCATAATCCATGATAGGATTGTAGATGGATGGCTTGGCATCTGCAGAAGGTGTAATATAACACTTTCCGTTTGCGGCTGTCCGCCATTCGTATTTATCATATTTCACCCAGTTGGAACTGGATTTCTGAAAAATATTCTTCATAGTAATTCCTTTCTGTATAAAAACTATTACTATCATAGCATGTCTTTATGCATATTTAAAGATAATTATTCAGTTCCTTCATAATTATGATGCAAAAATCCATTAAAATTGCTACGCAATGGGATTTTTGCATTGCTGAATCATGTTCTTACGGTCTCAGCAGTAAATGCTTCGACCTATCTTAAATGATTGTTTATTATTTAGATTTCCGATTGGTCCGATTAAGTTTCTTTTGTTTCTTGGCTTCTTCCTTCGCCTGCTTTTCCTGCTCTCTGGTAATTCTTCTCACCACTACACCGATTTCCTTTAGTAAAGCCAGCTTTTCTTTATCCAGCTTTTCTGTAGTAGCCGGGATTTCTTCTTCGTGTCGTGATAGGAAATCCAGCTCTTCCATAGTAAAAGGGAATTCCTCGCCCTGCCTGTCTACAAGTATCATAAGTACCTTTTTCTTAATTTGACCAAGGATGGTAGAACGGACACCACGAATGTTACGGTCGCTCTGATTACGCAGGGCAGCAAGCTGACTGGTCGTGAAATCCCTAAGATATAGGTAGTATATCAGTTCTTTATGGTCGTCTTTCAGGTCATAAATAATTTTGGAATAATCTTCATCGGACAGGGAATTGTGCATTTCATAAGGGCAGTTAGAAATAATGTCTATATAGTCTCCCTTAATAAGCTGTCGCCGGTAAGTATGGTTGATGGGAGCCGGGATAACGATGGCAAGTGGTGCCACATCCTTCTTGCTGTCGATGTTTTCCCTGCCGATTTCGTGATATCGCTCCTTGCGTTCTCTGTTGGAATCTAATAGGTCCCATTCCTTTATCACTTCCTCAAAATCTGAAATCGTACGGGCACCATCTTCCAGTCGTTTTAAGGCTATGGCACGAAGCTCCCTTTTTAACATGGTCTTATTCGGATGTTCGTCCTCTGGCTGGATATCATCGTCCTTTATGGGATGCAGTTCTTGCTCCAGCTCCATTTCATTAAAATGCTCTAATTCAATTTGTAATTCCTGCCGGGTTGCTTCAAAGGTAACATCCTCATCTATGGGAACGGCTCCGTCTTCGCTGTCGAAGTTATGAGAATATTCCCAGAAGTCCAACAATTCCTGATGTTTTCTAATGTTCATTTATCCGTAAAACCTGCCTTGTATATACATATTTAAAATTTTTTGCAACTTTTTTTGAAAACACTTCCGCAAAACCCCTCCTAAATCTCCTATAGGTGAGGGAGTAATCTTTTTAG
>JAGAOC010000058.1 GCA_017623935.1 Agathobacter sp.
ATGGTTGCCCAGTTAATACCACTGGACTCTTCGCTGGCCTCTCCCGCCTGATACCAGAAATCAACAGTAAAAATACTATGAACATTCAGAGTATCTTTGACAGCTGTCAAACTATTCATTCCGACACCAAATACGAAAATGAGAGTCAACAGGGCGCAGCCCAAAGTTACATATTGCCGTTCAATTTTCTCTGTAATGATCAAAATAAACATTACAAGGAAGATCAGGACAGCTAAAACCTGTGCCAACAACATGATGTGTACCTCCATAGCGATGCTTACACCGCTTCTTTATATTTTTGAACGCCTTTTATTCTACTCTTTTTTTTAAAAAATGGAAGTATAAATTTTATGAAATTTTCATATTTTTTTAAGGTTTTTTTATGAATTTTGATCAACACACCAAAAGTCAAATTCTGGCACAATATAATCTGCATTTTCCGCCATATCATTCTCCGGAGAAATGTTGGATCGAACATAATATGTGTCAAATCCTGCCCCGATCGCCCCACCAATGTCGGTACGGGAATCATTCCCGATAAAAAGGGTTTCCTCTTCTTTTAAACTGTATTTTTCCTTTAACACGTCAAAGAAACGGATATCCGGCTTCTTTGTCTGATAATCTGAGGAGATCAATATGCCATCAAAATATTTTGCGATGCCTAACACATGCATCTCATATGCAGTAAAGATCCTCTGGGCATTGGACAAAAGATAGACTTTTTTGCCTTTTTTCTTAAGATCTTCTAACATCTCTACCGTTCCCTGATAGGTCTTTACATATTCTGTTGACATAACCCGGAAAAACTGTCCTGCATGAACACAGAGGCTATCCTCCGGTTCTACTCCTTTTCTGGTGAAAAGCTCTCGGAATACTTCTGTGATCTCGATCTCTGGAGATGCTTCATGGGCATATCTTGGATTATCCTCTAAGTTCTTCTTAAGAACTGCTTCTTTTCCATGGACCAGTTCTTCGTAGGATTCCTTTAATTCTTCCGGTGTGTAATGAGCGTCATAATAGCCATAAAACAGGCATAACTTCTCCCAAAGTTCCCGTTTTCCTTCCTCTGTATGAATATCCACCAGTGTTCCGTACAGATCGAATACATAATTTACATACCCCTCCGGCAACACTGCCTCTTTTAAAATATGGTGGGTCTTCTCTTTCATGTTCCCTCTCCTTCTCTTGTTTTTTCTTTATTAGTTCTCTGCTGCCATTTCTCTTATGATGTTTTTCTTATACCGCATTTTATACGATTTCCCTTATTCCATCCCTTCTATATTACATCATAAGACGGAGCTTTCGCAATATTTTCTTTTCCAGCCGAGACACTGCCACCTGATTCATGCCAAGAGCTTCTGCTGTCTGAGTCTGAGTAGCTCCCGCCATATAGCGCAGTTCGATCAATTTCCGTTCCTTTTCTTCCAATCGCTCCAAAAGCTGTTCCACCGCAATCTTATTGATGATCTGACTATTGGAGCATCGTTCATCCGGAATCTGGTCTCCTAGACTAAGATGACTTCCATTGTCTCCGCCGTTTTTTCCAGCTACCGGTCTGTCAATGGAATCCACTTCCACAAAAACCTCCAGTGCTGCAAGCACTTCTTCTTTTCCAAGGCCGCTTTCCTGCATCAGCTGTTCCAAGGTTGGATCGCAGTTTTTGGTCTTTCTCCATTTTTCCCGAATCGCTGCGATCTTGCTTCCATTTTCTTTCATACTCCGGCTCATATGGATCATATTGTCATCCCTCAGAAAACGTTGGATCTCTCCGATGATCAACGGCACTGCATAGGTTGAAAATGCAAAATCTTTTTCCAGATCAAATCGTTCTATGGCATGGATCAACCCAATGGCTCCCACCTGGAATAATTCTTCCATATCATGCCCTCTCCCTGCAAATCTCTTTAATACCATATAGATCAGCCCTGTATTTTGCTCTAGTAGCCACTCTTTGGCAGCTTTATCCCCTTGTTGTGCCTGGGATATGGATTGTCTCCACTCTTTTTCTTTTGCAGTTTCTTTACTGCTCATTCCCTCCGTCTATGTATTTGATCATAGTGACTCTGGTTCCTTTTCCCAACTCAGATTCCACAGACAGCTCGTCCATGAAGGCTTCCATGAAGGCAAATCCCATACCGGAACGCTCCTGTTCACGCTTCGTCGTATAAAAAGGAGCCCTTGCCTGATCTACATTTTCAATTCCCACTCCCTGATCTATGATCTGAATTTCTAAGCGGTTTCCACTTCGACTGCAGACCATCTCCACTTGTAAGCTCTTGTTCTCTGCACTCTGCCCGTTGCTTTCTGCGTCTTGCCCAATCCATCCGGCGCCATAGCCATGGATTATGGCATTGGTGACCGCCTCCGAAACCGCGGTCTTTACATCGCAGATCTGTTCTAAAGTCGGATTCATGTCCGACATAAATGCTGCCACCGTCATTCTTGCAAAACCTTCATTAATAGAAATTGCGTCAAATGAAATATGTACGTGATTCTCCAAATTAAAATTCATGCTGTGCCTCCTTCTCTCCCGGCGTATTTTCTTCCTGGGTTGACGCGGCTTCCCCTGACTGGGACAGTTCACCTGATGTAACTCCCTCTGACTGGGACAGTTCACCTGATGCAACTCCCCCTGACTGGAATGATTCCCCTAGTTTGGGTGGTTCCTCTGGTTGGGATGGTTCTGCGGGGATCTGCAGGGTCACCATGGGGATCAGTTCGTTTAATCCCGCCGCTAGGAACAATCGGGTGACCCGGTTATTTAATCCAGTGGCATAAGCCTGTCCCCCAAAATATCCGATCTTTCTTGTCCTTCCGATCAAAACTCCTATTCCGGAACTGTCCATAAACTCCGTCTGTGAAAAGTCAAAGATCAACTCCCGAATGTTGCTTCCTTCAATTGCCACATCCCATTTCCTGCGCAATTCCTCAGCCTTGTGGTGATCTAATTCTCTTGGCATATAGGCGATCATCCGATTTCCCATAATTTCATAAGTACGATTCATATTTTGCCTCCTTATTCTTTGTTTTTTGTAATCCTAGTAAACAAAAAAGACGCCTGACCATTGGTCTTGACGTCTTTTGTAATAATGATTCAATTGTCTTTTTTATTCCCGAACTTCCACATAGTTCTTCGCAGTCTTCGCTCTCTCGGTATTTGGATAGTTCTCTACGATATACTGATAGAATGGTGCTGCCGATACTGCATCTCCTGATTTCCGATAAGCCTGAGCCAGATAATACACTGCATTTCCATTTTCAAAGGTCATATCTTCATCTGCTACTTTCTTGAGATTTAAAATAGCATTCTCATAATCTCCCTCGGAATACTGTTTGTAACCGGTTGTAAACAACTCTTTTAAATATTTCTGGCTGACATCTGCGCTCATAGTATCATAAATGGATTTACCGTTGACACTTAACTGCTCACTATCTACCTTAGCCAGTTCTTCTCCCGCTTTGACCATATCTTGAGCTATATATGCTGCATAAGCATTCAGCAGGGTCTCATAAGCATCCATCTTCTCCTGGACTTGCGTAGAAGTGTCTGTAGCAGTACTTAACTGACTTTCCAGTTCGGTGATCTGTTCTTCCAGTTTCTTAATCTTCTGGTCATTGGTAGAAAGGGCATCGTTCGTCTCAACTAACTGCTGTCTTGCGTCTTCCTGCGCCTCTTTCTTAATATTCGGAACGATCAGCCAGCAGCTTACTGCCACACCGATCACAAGTCCCGCAAGAATGTAGAGCAAAGTTGCTCCCAGAGAAGATTCTTTAAAACGTTTAGGCATGATGATGGTCTCATTGCCACTCTGATAAGAGATCAGATCTTCTTCCGTCTTCGGTTTCTTTCTCTTACTCTGCTCTTTTAATCGGGCATTTACTTCCTTCAAATAGCGAAGAGTGGTTGTATTATCTGTATCGATCTTTCCCGCATTGCGAAGGCTCTTCTTCGCTAATTCCAACTTGTCTTCCTGAATATAAAGCAATGCCAACAGTTGGTGAGCTTTCACTAACTTAGGATTTAAGGACAATACTTTCTTTAACTGAATGATCGCCAGATCCCTGCTATCCTGTCTGCAATAGACCAAAGCTTGGTTGTACTTCTTAATGGTCTGATTGGTAGATGATAACAAGGTCTGATTCTGCTGAATCGAATCTAAATAGAAACAGGCACGGTTATTCTCCGGCTGATAGTTCTTGCTGATCACCCACTCACTTAAGGCTTCTACTACTTCTCCCATCTCACAGTACACCAGACCTAACAGATTTCTGGCCTCTATGTTATATTTATTAAATTTCAAACTCTGTTTCAAACTGATAACGGCACCTGACAAATTCCGGACATTTGCTTTCTGAAGTCCATCATTATAATAAGAATTGGAGATTCTCACAGCCTTCTGAAAAATGCTAAGGTCCGTTTCACAATATGGGCAATATTCATTCTTCCCTACTTCCGACCCACAACGATAACAAATCATAAACAAACCTCTTTCATTTTATACACGATTGATTGGCTTCATATTACGGAGCATCTCTGCAATAACATCTGTCACATCTGTCAGATCTCTATTATAAATTGCCGATTCTGCCTCTTCCACTTCAAGGCTTGGCTGAAAATTCTTTAATTCTTCTTCAAAATTGATCATCTTTGCCTCCTTAATCTATCTTCTGGCTTTTTAGAAATCAAAAGCACCACTATATTTAATATTTTACTTTCCTATTATAATATAGTGGTGCCAATATGCAAGCACATTTCTATTAAGTTTTTTTAAAATTTATCGCAGGATCAGACATTAACTGACAAGCTCGCCTCTCATGGATACCATGACCACGTGTCCTGACTGCTCCTGGAATTCTACTGCATTCTGAATCTCCTTGACCTTAGCCGGATTACCATTAATGGCAACACTGACACCTGGGAAAACTTCATGAATAACCTTAACTGTCGCGCCTTTTGACTTGGCAATGATCGCTTCTGCTCTGCTCTTAGCTTCTTCTGCCTTAGCAAGTTCTGCCTGCTGAACGATCCTGGTACGAAGCAATGACATTCTTCTCTCATCACTGCGCATATCCACATTATTCTCCTGCGCAAATTGATCGATCTGCTCTAATCCCATATTCAGCTTATTGATCATATCCCTGCAATCTTCAATTCCCTTGGTCGCAGTCAAAAGTTCTGATAAGAGCAGGCTGTTGGTACCAACTTGAATCTCTGTAGCAATCTCACTGAGATTACCGATACAGTAACTTTCAATACCTCTTGCCGCAAACACACTGCCACCAATGATGCTGGCGTGTTTGCCATCTACTGAGATCATATCATAACAGACAACGTTAGAGTTCAGCAGAGAATTCACTTCCATACTACCTTCACAAGTAATAGAAGCATATTCAATGAACTTCGCACAGATGTTGCCCTCTGCTTTGATGACGGCTCTTCCGGCTCCTAACAGACCGCCTCGCAAAATGATATCCTTACCGGCATAGATCTCGCAGGCTTCCGCCGTTCCATCTACCGTAACAGATCCTGTCGCTCTGATCACAGCACCTACATTGACATTACCATGAATAATAACATCTCCTCGGAAATTAATATTTCCTGTATGCTGCTGATCCGCATCGCCTTTTACCTCGTATACAGAAGAGATCATAATACGATTCTCACGCTTCTCGATCTTACCTGACTGAGTCGCCACATAAACTCTGCCATCTTCTCCACGTTCAAATCCTCTTCCTGTTAAAGGTGGCTGAGGGCGACCTCTTTTTCCAATCTTCTTCTTACCAGTGACTGTAAGACCATCACTTCCCTGTGTCGGTTCTGTATATACAGCAATAACCTGACCCGCTTCTACCACCTCGATGGCATGGATACTCCAGTAATCAACTGAACCATCCGGGCGGATCAATGGCTTGCCGTTCGTCTCAAGATTGAAATTGAACTGATAAAATGCATCTACTCCGTCTACCGCAGGAATTCCCTTGGCAACAGGCATCTCATATCCGTAGACCTGTTCTTTGACCATCTGATTGATGTTCTCTTCAATATATCCCTCACGAACACCTCTGGATTTGAGAAGCATCTTGACAGTCTCCACCGTATAAAATTCTCCCGGTGCAGGCGCCGGCAATGTTAAAAAGGCCTGCATCTCATCATCTGAAATTCTAATAATCGGTTCCTTTTTTCGTTCTTCCATGGATTATCTCCCTCAAACTTGTAGTCTACCTAATTTTAGAATAACATTATTTTTCTGCAATTTCAATTTAATATTTTGTTAAATTTTATAAATTTTTGCAAAATTTAATAGTTTTTTGAGTAAAATTGCAAAATAACCGAATTTGCCTCAAATTTTATTTCATCTGCGCCAATCTCTGTTCTACCTGAGCCATCATCTGCTCATATTTTGCAAGTTTTTCTTTTTCTTCCTGCACTTTCTCTGGTTTTGCGTTGCTTAAGAATTTTTCGTTAGAAAGCATTCCCTTAGAACGAGCCAGTTCCTTGGTCAGACGATCCTTTTCTTTATTCAGACGCTCTTTTTCTTTCTCGAAATCAACCAGATCTTCTAATGGAAGATAAACTACTGCAGATGGGATCACTACTGAAACTGTATCTTCTCCGATTCCATCCTTATCAGCCTGTACAGCGATCTCACTGGTAGAAGCCAGATTTACATATACTTCTTTGTTTGTTTCAAAGATCTCTCTGATAGCTGCATCTTCTGATACAATGTAGAGTTTTGCTTTCTTTGAAGGTGGAACATCCATTTCTGTACGAACATTACGAACGCCTTTTACCAGTTCCTTGCAGTGTTCAATGGCTGCTTCTTCTGCTGGGAAGTTCCATTCCTCTTTGAATTCAGGCCATTTTGAAAGCATGATCGTCTCTTCTTCGCTCTGTAAGGTACAGAAAATCTCTTCTGTAATAAATGGCATATATGGATGTAACAGTTTTAATGCTTCTGTTAAAACCGTCTTCAATGTCCAAAGTGCTGCATTAGCAGATGCCGGATCTTCGTCTTTCTTGTAAGTACGAACTTTTGCGATCTCGATGTACCAGTCACAGAACTCATCCCAGATAAAGTCATATACTTTCTGTACAGCAATACCCAGTTCAAATTTGTCCATGTTCTCTGTAGCATCTTTTGCCAGAGTATTTACTTTGGAAAGGATCCACTTATCTGCTGCATGAAGTTCTTCTAAGGATGGCTCTTTGATCTCCATACCTTCTAAGTTCATCATGATAAAACGGGAAGCGTTCCATACTTTATTGGCAAAGTTTCTGGAAGCCTCTACTCTCTCCCAGTAGAAACGCATATCATTTCCTGGTGCATTACCTGTGATCAGGGTCAGACGAAGAGCGTCTGCGCCGTATTTATCAATAACCTCTAATGGATCGATTCCGTTTCCAAGGGATTTACTCATCTTACGTCCCTGAGAGTCACGAACAAGACCGTGGAATAATACGGTATGGAATGGTGCTTTGCCCATCTGCTCGTATCCAGAGAAGATCATACGGATTACCCAGAAGAAGATAATGTCATATCCGGTTACCAGTACGTCGTTTGGATAGAAGTAATCTAAATCCTCAGTCTTTTCTGGCCAGCCTAAGGTTGAGAATGGCCATAACGCAGAGGAGAACCAGGTATCTAAGGTATCTGGATCCTGGGTCATATGAGCACAACCACATTTTGGACATACCCCTGGACTTTCAATGGAAACTACCATCTCACCACATTCATCACAGTACCAAGCTGGAATTCTGTGTCCCCACCAGAGCTGTCTGGAAATACACCAGTCACGGATATTGTCTGTCCAGTTGAAATAGGTCTTATCCATACGTTTTGGAAGAAGTTCGATCTCTCCGTTCTTTACGCCTTCTACAGCTGGTTTGATCATTTCATCCATTTTTACGAACCACTGCTGTTTGATCATTGGCTCTACAGTTGTTCCACAACGATCGTGAGTTCCTACGTTATGAGAATGAGGCTCTACTTTTACTAAAAGTCCCATTTCTTCTAAATCTTTTACCAATGCTTTTCTACATTCGTAGCGATCCATTCCTACATATTTGCCGGATTTCTCGTTCATAGTAGCATCATCATTGATAACAACGATCTCTTCTAAGTTGTGACGTTTTCCAACTACAAAGTCATTTGGGTCATGAGCAGGTGTGATCTTTACACAACCGGTTCCAAATTCTTTATCTACATAAGAGTCTGCGATAACTGGGATCTGTCTTCCTGTAGTTGGCAGCTCTAACATTTTGCCAATGATGTCTTTGTATCTGTCATCCTCTGGGTTTACTGCTACTGCAGTATCTCCAAATAAAGTCTCTGGACGAGTGGTAGCGATCTCTACGAATCTACCTTCTTCGCCAACTACTGGGTAGTTAATATGCCAGAAAAATCCATCCTGTTCTTCATGCTCTACTTCTGCATCAGAAATGGAAGTCTTACAAACCGGACACCAGTTTACGATACGGGATCCTTTGTAGATCCAGCCTTTTTCATATAATTTGATGAAAACATCCTGTACTGCATGGGAACATCCCTCATCCATGGTAAAACGTTCTCTTTCCCAATCTGCAGAAGAACCTAATTTTTTCAGCTGTTTGATAATGCGTCCGCCGTACTCTTCTTTCCAATCCCAGCACTTCTCTAAGAAGCCTTCTCTTCCCAGATCTGCCTTGTCAATTCCCTGCTCTTTTAATGCCTCAATAACCTTAACCTCTGTAGCGATAGAAGCATGGTCGGTTCCTGGCTGCCACAGCGCATTGTAACCCTGCATTCTCTTATAACGGATCAGAATATCCTGCATGGTGTTATCTAAAGCGTGTCCCATGTGAAGCTGACCGGTAATATTTGGTGGTGGCATTACAATGGTAAATGGTTTCTTGCTTCTGTCTACTTCCGCATGAAAATAACCATTGTCTTCCCACTTCTTATATAAGCGGTCTTCAATATCTTTTGGATCATAAGTTTTGTTCAGTTCTTTGCTCATAATTCTTTCCTTTCTTTTTGAATAAAAAAGATTGCGCTTCGCGCAATCTCCGCGCGCGAGCGGTATTGCGAAGCAATAAACTTCTTCTCCGCGAGCTGCGCATAATTGACACGTAGTGTCTTTTATTTGCTAGGGAATTCCAGAGGAATTTCCTAGCAAATAAAAAAAGCCCTTTACGTCAGAAATAACGTAAAGGGCGAATCAGCGCGGTACCACCTTTGTTCCTGTCGGAGCCTAAGCTCGAACAGCTCTTGTCCGTTAACGGGGACGAAGCGGAATCACTTACTAAGATTTCTCAAACAATGATCTGTTCTGCGATTCGGTTCAAAAGCTACCTTCCATAATCTTACCTTCAAAGCACTTTGCAGCCTGTGAGTGCCTCTCTCTGGGAAGTCATATTATGTACTCCTCTTTCTCATAACCTTTGTTCATATATAAAAGTATGATACTTGCAGGTTATAAATTTGTCAAGATAAATTTAGTTCAAAGACTTCACTATGCAGTCATAGAGAAAGGCTTTTGTTTCCTCCAGATCCATGGACAGCTGGGGCAGTGTCCCAACTCCGGAAACGGAGAGAGCATAACCAATGACTGCATTGACAAATGCCAGTAATCTTTTATGTTTATCCTGCTCTAAATAAAATCCCTGTCTATATCCTTCTTCCATAAGCTTCTGGATCCGATTGTAAAGAAAATTCTGAATTTCACCAAACACATCGCAATTCTCTTTTCCTTCTAATTCATGACAATCTCCAATGGAACCCAGATTGATCTTCAGTGTCCGAATGATCATCTGATAATAGTCTTTATTGTCATAGATCCAGTCAAAGACCAGATACATCTTCTTTTTAAAATCTGTTGTCTTTTCTACCGCTTCATTCAATTCTGAAAGCCTGCCCCCCACCTCATAGAGGAGGGCGCTGGCGATCAACTCTTCCTTAGAAGAAAAATATTCGTATGCAGTTCCTTTTCCAATCCCTGCTTTTTTTGTGATATCTGACACGGTCAATTCATCCAGAGAATTGTTTTCCAAAATCAGTTCTGAAACTGCCTGATACATTGCTTTCGCCTTCGGAGATGGCTCTGCGATATTTTTCAGTTTCAGCTCAAAATCTCCCATTAGAATTCCTCCTCTACCATGCTCTTTTCACGGTTAAAAGCATCATAGATACAAGGAATGACGATCAGGGTAAGAATGGTTCCATATACCAGACCACCTATGATGGTGATAGCCATTGGACGCATCATTTCTGATCCATCTCCGAATCCTGCCGCCGTGGTTGACATAGCAAGAACGGTAGTAAGTACGGTCATTAAGATTGGACGTAAACGAGTCTTTCCTGCATCAATGATAGCTTCGTGCTTACTCATACCTTCTTTTCTTGCCTGATTGATATAGTCGATCAATACGATACCATTGTTTACGATCAGACCTGCCAGCATAACGAATCCCAGCATGGAGATAACGCCAACTTCCATTCCTGCCATAAACAGTGCGATAAATCCACCGGTAAAGGCTAATGGAATAGTAAACATGATAATAAATGGTGACGCAAGAGACTGGAACTGAGCTACCATGATCAGATAAATGAAGATAACTGCTAAAAGCAGCATTAATATCAACTGACTCATAGATTCGTTAATGGTCTCATCCTCTCCTGCCATTTCAATGGAATATCCTTCCGGAATATTCATTTTGTCAATTTTTTTCTGTAATTCTTCACTGACCAGAGTAACGTTATGATCATCATCCACACCACAGGATACAGTCAGATATCTGGTCTGAGAATCTCTGTAAATAGTACTTAATGTGGTATTTTCCTCAAAGGTACAGATGTCTGTTAAAGGTACTTCTTTTTCATTTCCTTCTTTGTCCGTGTAGGTAAAAGAAAGCTTCTTAATATCATTTAAATCAGCTGCAGACTGTTCTTCTGTCTGTAAATAAACCGCATAGTCCTTAATATCTGTAGAAATTGTAGTTGCACTGCTACTGCTTGCCATTTCTGCATATACCAGCTGGTATACCTGAGCTACAGTATAACCATACTCTGCTGCTTTTTCTTTATCTACAGAAATACTCATCTGTGGAGTATTGTTATCCAGACCATCTTCTATATCTATGATTCCTTCAACTTCTTCCATTGCTGCTGATATCTCTGCTGCTAATTTCTGAAGGGTTTGGATATCTGAACCTTTGATGTTAACCGATAATCCTGAGCCAAAATATGCAGAGAAATCCATAGAGGAAGAACTTGCATCTACAAGACAATCCAGATCACTGGTTCTTTCCAAAATCTCTTCTGAGATCTCTTTGGTACTTACATCTGCTTCTTCATCCAAAAGGATATACATGGTCACACTGGAATCTCCTCCGCTCATAAGACTCATAGTGGAGCTTCCGCCAGCAGACGCACTGATGGTTTCAATTCCCTCAATATCTGATATTCTGTCCATGATCTCATTGGACATATCGGTCAGTTCTTCAAAAGTAAGAGTTTCGCCTTCTTTTGCAGAAATCGTCACAGAAAGCTGATCTGTCTCCATGTCCATATCCATAAATGTCAAACCTTTTGATAAGGATAATGCCGCACTTACTACTAAGAGTAAAATTGCAACAACAAATACTAAAGGTTTAAATCTTAAACATACTTCCAGGATATTTCCATAAATATCCTTAAATTTATCAAACCAAGGATGTTTGATCTCTCTGGTGCTACGCAAAGTTGCAGAGGATAATGCCGGTACAAAAGTAAGGGCAACCACAAGACTTGCCAGTAAAGTAAAGGCTACGGTCAATGCCAGATCCATAAAGAGCTGACGGGTGAAGCCTTCCATAAAGATAATTGGTGCATAAACACTTACGGTAGTAAGGGTAGAAGCTACGATCGCACCTGTTACCTGAGATGCACCTTCTACTGCTGCTTTTTTAATAGAATATCCTTCACTTCTCAAACGGTAAATATTTTCAATTACTACAATGGAGTTATCTACCAACATACCGATTCCCAACGTCAATCCCGACAAAGAAATGATATTTAAAGTAATTCCTGAGAAATACATGAGCACGATGGCAGTAACTACAGAAAGAGGGATAGAGCAAGCAATAACGATCGTAGGTTTTACATCCTTTAAGAATAAGAGCAGGATGAAGATCGCTAAGATCGCTCCAATGATCATGTTCTGCACAACGCTATCCACGATCATATCTATGTAAATTCCCTGATTCATCAATACCGTCAGATGTAATCCTTCTGTCTCTTTTTCCAGACTCTCAAATTTATCTAAAATACGATCAGTTACTTCACCGGTGGAATAGCCCGTTTGTTTTTCCAAAGAAAGGGTAATTCCCGGATTACCATTGATGATGGCATAAGTCTCATTGGAGTTATCCACCATTTCAATGTCTGCCACATCAGAAAGACGAATGATTCCAACCTCATCCATTCCCAGATCCAGCAGTACCAGGTTTTCCAGATCATCCACAGATTCTACCGCTTCGCCTACACGTACCAGATACTGAGTATCTCCATCATAAGCATAACCTGCTGGCATATCAAAGTTCTGAGCAATCAAAAGTCCTTTTAATGTATCCAAAGTAAGGATTCCGTTCAGGTCTGCTGAATTTAATGCTTCTTCCTTGGCGGATTCCAAACTGTCTTGAGCGGATTTCAAGGATTCTGCTGCATTGGATAACTCTGCTGAACTGCTGCTCATCTGAAGAGCTGCCAATGCTGCATTGGCATTTAAGGTTTCTAAAGCACTAGAAAGTGTTACTTTTCCTTCTTCTACCTGTACTAAAGCGGCTTCAATAGTAGAAATTCCTGAATTCACCTGGGTAAGGAGTTTTCCTACTTCTGCTGCTGCCGGTTCCAGATCTTCATAAGTCTTAACTTTGATGTCCATAGCAGATAGACCGGCAAACTGCTCTGCAATCTTAGTATTGGCTGCCGCCAGACCTGTCTCTGCTTCTGTTTTCTGAGTCTTTAATGCTGCCAGATTCTCTTCCAAACTGGAAAGAGTTGCTTTTGCAGTGGCAAGCTGTCCTTCCAGTTCTGTGGTGGACTGCCCTGCCTGCTGCATTCCTGCAATGGCAGTTTCTAACTCTGCAATTCCCGCCTGAGTCTGTGGAATCGCCGCTTCAATATCTGCAATTCCTTTTGTCAGCTGCTCAATTCCTGTTGGGATCTGAACAAGCTGCTGATACTCTTCTGAATCTAAGAATGTGCTGATTCCACTCTGTACTTTTTCAAGAGATTCCTTCTGGGATTTCAGATCGGTTAACTGTTTATTTAAATCTTCCTCTGTCTTATAGAGCTCATCTCTCTGCTCTAGTACCTGATTGACTGCGTCAGACAACTGATTTTTTCCATCTTCCATTGCCTGCTGTCCGCTTTCCACTTCTGAGGAAGCATCATCTAATTCCTGCTGTGGTTCCTCAAACTGCTTGCTGATGGCATCTTGGATCTTCTCATTCAAAGCGTCGATCTTTGACTGATTTAAGGTCACCTGAATATCCTCTTCCAACTGACCTGTGGTGGTAACAGAAGCCACACCTTCAAGACTTTCCAAGGTTGGAAGCAGATCATTATTGACATAATCACTAAGCTCGGAAGCGTCCATTCCATCCATATCAACTGCCGCTGCCATAACCGGAAGCATATCCGGATTGATCTGCATGATCATTGGAGTTCCGACGCTGTCACTCCAACTTCCTGATAACTGATCCAATTCCTGCTGGATCTCAATTACAACAGAATCCATATTTGCACTCTGCTCATATTCACAGGTTACAATGGAATAACTATTGTAAGACATGGAACTTACATTCTTAATATTAGATGTGGTTGCCATTGCCGCTTCGATGGGTGCCGTTACTTCCGACTCCACCTTCTCTGGGCTGGCTCCCAGATCCGTAGTAATGATCAGTGCATACTGAAAGCTCATATCCGGCAAAAGGTCGGTAGTCATCTTGGATAATGACACCACGCCTAATACGATCACCAGTACAACTGCTACTAATACGGTAAAGGGTTTCTTTACACTAAATTTTGCGATCATAATATATCCTCCTGAAATTCTTCCGACCGACTGGTCGGTCAGTATCTTCATTATACTCCCGGGATAATGAATTTCAAGGGTATTTTATGGTTTTCATTCTTTTTTTAGAATTAGGAAATCCAGCTCTTTTCACACTAGCACTTAAAAAGAAAAAAACGGACGAGCAAAAGCCCATCCGTTCTTGGTCTGTCTTCTTAAATGATATATTCTTCTATTCTTCTTCCAGAAGTTCCTCATCATCTTCAATTGCCGCAACTGCTCCTGATACAGACGCTACTACTGCAATGACTGTAACAATGATTACTACTAAGATCAATATAAAAAAGAATACTAAAAAACCGCCTTCTGTCATTTCTTCATCTCCCATATGCAAATCCGTTAATTTATATTGTCCATTTTAACATAAAAATATGGGTTTTACAATGTAAAAAAGATTATGCTCTTTTCTATTTTTTCCAGCTGATCCATTCCTTGATCTGCTTTCCTGTCTCTACATAGAATTCATCGGTATAATGAGCCGGGAATGGTCCCCATTTATGATTGGCATATCCCATGACCTTCTCTGGAGCGATCAGGAAATAAGATTTTTCCTCTTCTGCATATTCCCCTAAGACTTCTTTCATAATGGAATAGACTCTATGCAATCTCTCGTTAGCATGAAGGATTTCCTCTGTATTCTCATATTCTGTAATGTTTCCTTCATCATCTATCATCTGGTCAGCATAATAAGTCTCAATCAAAATAATCTGATCAATGGAAAATACCTGCAGCAGTTCTCCAATAGATAACTTAAAATTCTTTCGTATCTCTTCATCCGTGTAATCATCAAGGGATAATTCCCGATATGCCGTCGCCTTATCTTTTAAATACTTGTCATAGTAGTTTTCAAAATGACCTGATTGGATACAGCGATAACTTTTTCCATCTATCTCAAATTCCGCAAGATCAAACCGCTCTTCGATCAGATCCATGACCACATAATCCGCATCTGCTTCCTTTGCCATGTTCAGACAATTCTTAGAGACTTCCGCCACCATCATCTTGACTTCCCACGGAAAATCATCCAGATAGTCCATATCCAGTTCTTCATATGTAACCGGATATCCCTCCAAAGGCATGAGGGCATAAGACATTCGCTGAATATTTAATGTCACCTCAAAGTCTTCTTCTGCTGTATGATTGAATACGTCCCTGGAAATACAGGAACCAAATGTAAAGATCTTCGTACTTTTCTCCGACATATGTGCCTCCTTAGGCTAATTGTAAATAATCATTTAATCCGCTACATCTATCAAATATCGATTTTTCTTTTAAATCAATCAACTTATCTCTTGTGGTTTTTTCTTTACAACAATACTTGCATTGTACATCGCAAACATTATTACATTGCTGTTCTGTCATATTTGCCTGAATCTGTGTGCAATCTTTTACCCAACACTCTGCATTTTTATCAAAACATTGACCACTTTTCGTTATTTGAAAGTATCCATTTATCATTTTGCTAGTCTCTACAAGCAAATAATTTAAAAAGTGTTCTCTATTGGAAAGATTCGTATTTTCTATCTGCTTAATGTAGCCTTGCACGACTGGATCAACATAATAATCAATCGCATCTTTAATGCATTGACTAACAAACCCAACTATGTCCCAATCCTTATAATTGCACGATAACTTTACCAACTCATCATATGATAAATATAACTCTTCAAAACAATAATATGTTGTGTATTGAAAAGTTACCCCTGCTCTTTTACATCGTGCAGCTGTCTTTATGATAAAATCACTTGGTACATAATTCTTTGTATTTGCAATATTATCAAACGCCACAAAAAGAATATCGCCTTTTTGAATCTTAGTAAATACATTTGTTACTTGTTCTTGTAATCGTGTATTTCCGCCTCCACCTACTGACAGTGGTTCTAATACATAATTTTCTGCTCCCATAAATGTATCTGCAACTATTTTCCAAAAATCTCGAGCAGAATTCTTGTCCTCAGTAACTATATAAAGCATTAATACCATCCCTTTATATCAAATAAATATTCTAAAACTGTTTCGTTATCCTTATTATCTTTCTTCAATTCTGCAAAATGGTTTGGCGATAGATCAATTCCCATCGCTTTTCTTAAAAATAATAAATATCGATTTTCTCTATCATGATTAATATAATCCACTATTTTATCATTTAAAATAAATTCAGCTCTATCAATGATAATTAATTTATTTTTCTGATCTACTAGTTTTTCTACATTGTCATCCGTTAAAATAAATACATTATCCGCATTATATGGCTTTAGTGACTTATTCTTATCTTTTGAAATATTACTTAGCAAGGTACAGATCAATGTTTTTCCTGTTGCACTATCTCCTGAAACAATTGTCTTGTCGCCTTTAAATTTCAGATTAAATTTATTTTCATTTTTATCTGCAAATTTCAGTATGTTGCGTTCCCAGTTATAACAATTCTCCATTTTATGATCCTTTCACTTAAAAATCAATCATAGAACTGATATGCCTTTTCCCATCAATACAATAATCCCTATCCGAACATTTATAAGTATTATTACTATGTTGTAAAAGCACCTCTATATCATCTTCATTTTTCTCGATCAATCGGAATAATTCTTCAAGCGCATTCCACCCACATTCAATTGCATTGATTGCTTTTATTGTAGGATAAATCTGTGGATTTTCATAGATAAATAAATAATTTAATACCGTTTTACACCCGCTAGACAGATCTTCAATATTACATTCTCCATAAGGTGTTCTAATTTTACCTGTATTGACATCCAACAACTCTGCATTATCTATTTTTTTCATAACTCCAATACTGTCGTCGTGAAAAGATTTTGCAGTTACATTTAATCGAAAAAAAGATTCATTATCTATTATAAGTTCATTGTCTAGATATTTTGTTTCATCAGTGCTGATATTTATCATATAGACCTACTTTCAAATTTTTCTTTCTATTATAACGCTGAATTAGTAAAAATACAAATTTCTAGTATTAGATTTTCAAAAACAAAACAAGGAGCACCGTTATAGTGTTCCTTGCATTGATCATCGTTATTTATTTAATATAATCTCAATCCGCCACCTGCATACCTGTCACATCCATATGATAATTCTCCCGCATGATAAGCTGGGAGATTGGTACAAATTCATACCCCTGCTCCTTTAGCTTGGTGATCATCTGATCCAGTGCTTCGGCAGTGTATTTCGCCCCGTTATGACAGAGGATGATAGACCCGGGTCCTAGATCCTTGTGATTGCAGACCGTGTTAATGATAGAGTCTACGCCATAGTCTTTCCAGTCGAGAGAATCCACATCCCATTGTATCGGATAATAATTCAAACTATATACCGTATCTACCACGGTATTATCATAGGCTCCATAAGGCGGGCGGAACAAAAACATTTCATATCCTGTCAACTCTTTTACCTTATCGTGAACCTGGGTGATCTCCTTTATCTGTTCCTCCTGAGAAATAGTGGTCATGTCATAATGGTGCTCACTGTGATTTCCCAGGTCATGCCCCTGACTGACCAGATATTTCACGCAGTCCGGGTTGTCTTCCACCCAGCCTCCTGTCATGAAAAAAGTCACTTTGATCTGGTGCTTTTCCAGAATATCCATGATGTTCTGGAAGTCCTCAGCTCCCCAAGCCGCATCAAAACTAAGGGCAATCTTCTTTTCGGTGGTATCCACAGAATAGATTGGCAGTTTTCTGTCTCCAAATGAACTATTGGTGATCAGCGCTTCCGTTGCTTTTTGTGACATAAAAGAGATCAATAGGAAAAGAGCCAGCAGGACAAATCCCCATTTTACATTATCCCGTGACTCTTTTTCACTTAAAAATTTCCTATGTAATTTTCGCAATACAGACATTTTCATACTCCACACAAACTTGATTATCTAAATTTATGCAAAAGTATCCGAAAATATTCTACTATGCCAGCTCGCCTGCCCGTTTAATGAACTTCACCACAACGGCGATAGACTGTAAAGCAGCTTTCTCCGCAAAAGTCTGATAATCCACTGCTCCGCCTTCACTATCAGAAATGGAACGTAAGATTGCAAATGGAACTTTATTCATATAACATACATGACCAATGCTTCCACCTTCCATCTCTGCTGCAATGGCTTCAAAACGTTCACGAAGAAGTTTCTTCTTGTCAGGATCAGCAATGAACTGATCTCCTGTAGCAATGGTTCCTTTCAGATAAGAAATCTTCTCCTCTTCCAGACATTCACATAACAGATTGATCATCTTTGGATCGCCTGGCAGGAAGATCTCGTTGATCCCAGAAAGAAGTCCCACTGGATCCCCTAATGGAGAAGTATCCATATCATGCTGAACCACCTGGGTTGCTACTGCCACATCAAGAAGCCCCAGATCCTTGGTTAAAGCTCCTGCAACGCCTATATTAATAATCATATCCACATTATACTTCAAGATCATTGCTTCTGCGCAAATTGCGGCAAATACCTTACCTACGCCACAAACTGCTGCCACGATTTCTGTCTCGTCAATTTTACCACAGATGAAATTCACCCCACTGTAAGTCTCAGTAGTGATATCTGTCATAGATTCCTTTAAGTTATCAACTTCCATCTGCATTGCGCCAATAATACCGATCATTTTCTATTCCTCCGGATAAGTAAAATTCAAATTGTCCCAGTTCTCCAGAACTGCAAGGTATTTCTCACATTCTTTCTTTGCTTCTTCCAATGAAAGATTCTCGTAATGACCACACTCAATGGCTGAAGCCCCAAATACTGGTTCTTCGTGGGATAAGATCTGTTTTAAAACCTCTTTGGTAATCTCAAAGACTTCCACAGCAGGAACATCTTTGACCAAAAGGTAAAATCCAGTCTGGCATCCCATTGGTCCAAAATACACTACTTGATCTGCGATCTTAGAATTACGGATATAAGTTGCAAACATATGCTCAACGGAATGCATTGCTTCGTTGCTCATATAATCTCCGTTATTTGGTTTTCTTGTTCTTAAGTCGTAAGTGATCACATTGCCATCTTCTCTGGAAATATAAAATCCAGGAGTCAGAACATTATGATCGATGGTAAAACTCTTAATTCTTTCCATGATGTCTCCTTTTTTATCCTCGTGCTACTCTTCCCATTTCTTCGGAAATCTGGCTGATATCTCCCAATACTGCATTCATGTTTTTCAAAGCGTCCATAGAAGAATCGCTTAGAGACATGGCAGTTTCTGTGGAAGCTGCCACCTGCTGCTCAGTAGCAGACAGATTGGTTATGCTGTCCATGATCAGGCCGTTGGCAGTTACGATATTTGCAACGGAATTACTAACCTGCATAACTCCATTGTAAAGCACGTCAGTCTCTGCTTTGATACTTACCAGTTTATCTCCCGTCTGAGTGATCAGCTCATTCTGTTTGTCTGCGTATTCTGCAGATAAGGTCATACTGTTTGCTGCAGATTCTGCATCTTCTGTCAGTTTTGCAATAATATTACTGATCTCCTCAGTTGCCTTCCTGGTGTCCTCAGAAAGCTTACGGATCTCATCTGCAACAACCGCAAATCCTTTTCCGGCTTCGCCAGCTCGCGCAGCTTCAATAGAAGCATTTAACGCCAAAAGGTTGGTCTGGCTGGAAATTCCCAGGATGGTATTGGTAATCTCCTGTACATCCCGGATACTTTCATTCAACTGCTCGGTGGTCTGCTTCGTTTCTGTATTGATCTTAGCCACTTCTGTTGCCTGTTTCTTCAACTGCTCGATCAGTAAAACACCCTCTTCTACAGAAGCATGAGTTCTAGTAGAGATCTCTTCCATATTTCTGGCTTCGTCTCCCACGTCATTAATGCTCTGCTGGATATCTGCAGTCTGACCGGTCTGTTTCTCAATAGCTTCCGCATTCATTCTGGTACTCTGGGCAATTTCAGAAACAGAATCATTGCTGGTCTTCATGGTCTCGGTCAATGCAGACGCCATCTCCTGCGCATCCACAAAACGCTTATTTAATTCCTCTGCTAAATGTACGATATCATGAGAGGTCTTAAGCTGCTGGTCAGCTCCATGGCGTACCGTCTGAATGGATTCTGCATTCTGTCTATTCTGTAATTTTGTAATTGTACAAGCAATCGTGCAAGTTGCAACAACATATACAATATCTACAACAAATGCAACAGGTGTCATAGTTCCTTTATTAATTAGCATAATTCCATAAACAACAGTGCCAAGAATTGCTGCCCCTGCTCCCATAATAGACATCTGCATACTGGAGAACAGCATAACAAGCATTGCAATAGAATAAACGATAGCATACATTTCCGGTAGATCACCAGAAAATATGGTAACTAAATACAACAGGATCATTGCCACACTGCAAATATGTCGATATACCATACTATCTTTGAATTTCCCATATAAAAGCGTAACAACCAAAATGATCAGGATTCCCACGGCCAAACGCACCAACAGTGGCGGCGTGACTGCATTAACGAATCCCAATACTGTGATCAGCAAAATACTCACCGCAATGATAATTGAGATGATCATTCCCAATCTGTTCTTTTCCCTAATCTGTTTTTTCTCAAGTTCCATACCCCAATCCCCCGTTTCTTAGTTTAAATGTTTTTCTAAAAGTTCCAGATACTCTTCAAATACCTCTAACGCATCATTTACCGGTGCTGGTGTGCTCATATCCACCCCTGCATCTGCCAGCAGGTCAATAGGATCTTTCCGACACCCTCCTGATAAAAAGTTGTTAATGTATTTATCTACTGCCGGCTTTCCTTCCTCTAAGATCTTCTTAGAAAAAGCTGTGGCAGCTGAGTAACCGGTTGCATACTGATATACATAATAGGATGTATAGAAATGCGGGATCCTCATCCATTCCCTGTCTATTTCTTCATCCACTACAATATCCGGTCCATAATACAGCACGTTCAGATCGTGATAGATCTGGTTCAAAGATTCCTTCGTCAGCGCTTCCCCCGCCACTAATCTGCTATGAACCATATGTTCAAATTCCGCAAACATGGTCTGTCGGAATAAAGTTGTTCTAAAATCATCCAGATAATGATTCACCAGATACATCTTCTCTTCTTCATCTGTGGAATTTGCAAGAAGATATTTCATAAGCAAAGCCTCATTACAAGTAGAAGCTACTTCTGCCACAAAGATCAGATAATCTGCATAAGTGATCGGCTGATTCTGATTGGAATAATAAGTATGCATGGCATGACCCATTTCATGAGCCAAAGTAAACATACTCTCTAAATTCTCCTGATAATTTAAGAGTACATAAGGATGAGTTCCATAAGCTCCCCAAGAATAAGCTCCACTTCGCTTATTCTCATTCTCATATACATCGATCCAGCCCTCTGTGTATCCTCTTTTTAAAATGGAAACGTATTCTTCTCCCATTGGCGCTAATGCCTCTGCTACAATACGCTCTGCCTCTTCAATGGTGTACTTTTTCTCGGTCTGTCCTGCCAACGGCACGAAAAGATCATACATATGAAGCAGCTCCACTCCTAAGGCTTTCTTCCTAAGAGAAATATATCGATGCATAGCCGGAAGGTGTTTATGCACCGCCTCGATCAGATTATCATAGACATTTTCCGGGATATTTCCACTGTTCAGATGCCTTGCTCTGGTACTGGAAAAATGTCTTGCCTTCGCATAAAAACGTTCCTGCTTTAAATGTGCCAAAAACGTAGCTGCAATGGTATTCCCCAGCTTCCCATATACACTGTAAAGCGACTTGTAAGCCTGCTCCCTGACGTGAATATCCTGATTCGTAAGCAGTGTAGTGTAATTTCCATGGGTGACCGGAATCTCTTCTCCGTCAGCCCCTTGAATGGATGGAAATTTCATATCTGCATTATTCAGCATAGCGAAAATATTCTTAGGCGATACCGCCATCTCTCCGGCTGCTGCTAAAAGACTCTCTTCCTCATTAGAAAGAGTGTGTGCTTTGTCCCGACAGATCACCTCAAGGGCTCTTCTATAATTCTCCAATTCCGGCTCTTCTTTATAGAAAGAAGCCAATCTATCTTCCGGTATCTCTAAGATCTCTGGTGAAGCAAAGGCACAAGCACTGTTTACCGCTGCCATTAACGTATCACATTTTGCAGAATATGCTTGATATTTTGCCACCTGAGTATCCTGATGGTAACTCTCATTGGCATAGACATATACTCTCCCAAAATGAAATCCGAGTTTATCATTTAACTGAAAATATTCCAGCAGGCGGGAAGCACACTCTCCCAGGGTTCCCTGCAGTTTCTTCATCTTCTCTGCCAATTCCATGACAAGATCATATTCTTGTTCCCAGAGCTTGTCACTCTCAAAAAGGTCTGCTAATTTCCACTGATATCTGGTGTCAATCTCTTCTCTTTTCTTTAAATACTGTTCTGCCATTCTCAAACCCTTCTTAAAAACTATTTCTGAATATGGAGAACACCAGGCAAGGTTTCCCCGCCTGGTGAATCAAAAGCCTTACGGCATAACTACATCTTCATCTGACAGAGTCTCTCCATCAAAAACTTTCTCGATCAATTCTGTTGCAAAATCTACTGAATCCTGATCTGGGATCATAACATATGCATTCTTCTTAGGCATAGAGTAGGTCTTCTTAGAAGCTCCCTTTCCTGTTACTGCATAGGACTTGATATTCCATGTTCCGCCATCTTTTAACTGCATCTTAACCAGATCAGAGATCTCCTGTGAACTGATATTCGTTGCAAACATTCCTTCAATACTATCCATGATACCGGAATAATTGCTGATAATAGCGGTACTTCCTGTGGCTTTTTCGATGATCGCTTCAATGACAGCCATCTGATGACGTCCTCTTGCATTGTCTCCATCTGCAAAGGAATAACGATCTCTTACAAAGGCCAGTGCTACTTCACCAGTCATATAGTTCATTCCTTTTTTGATGGAAAAACCACCTTCTCTTGTGGTAACACTCTTCTCAGAATAAACCTCTACACCGCCTAATTCATCAATGAGTTTCTCAAAACCTGTAAAGTTGATCTGTGCATAGTAATCTACATCTACTCCATACAGTGCTCCAAGAGTATCCATAGAACAATCAATTCCATAAATACCACAATGAGTCAACTTATCCTTAGAACCACTGGAAATAGAAATATCTACATAGTAATCCCTTGGTGTGTTCAAAAGCAGGATCTGCTTGCTTTCCGGATTCACTACTGCCAGGATATTTACGTCGCTTCGGCTGGTAGAAAGTTTCTTATTTCTTGTATCAGAACCACTGATATATACTACAAATGGTTCTTCTTCAATCTTATCGTTGACTTCTTTCTTCACCTGTTCTTTTTCAACTTCGTTCTCAAAGATACGGCGAACCTTATCTGAAAAATCGGAGTAATCTTCATCCTCTGCCAATACATCTTCATATGCAACATTCAAGAGGATCGCCCCTACATCTTTCGCATAAAGAGCTGCGATCATATCATCCACTGTATCAAATTCTTCTGTTGCAATCTCTTTATCTAAGGACTTATTGATGGCTTTCATTGCTTCCTGGGTATTCTCCCAGTCGTAGCTCTTGGTATATCCCAAAGTATAGTCTGCGATATCAGAAACATCCTGTGCTGGATCATCCTTTAACACATAAATAGCTGTTGTCTCTGTGATCACTTCATTGCCGGAAATACTTCCTATCGTTGAGTCTAATTTGGAAATAACAGAAGTTCCCATCAAGCATACGATGATCACAAAAGCAGACAAAACTGTTCCGAGTCCTCTCTTAACATAGGCTCCCGTTGGTTTTTTACCTTTCTTTTTTCTTGCAAATAACAACAAATACGCACAAGAAAACAATAGCACTAGCACTGCTGCCACGAACAGTGTATACTCCATCGGCAACATATTGATCTTAACGACCATTGCCAACAGAAAAATACTAAATACAGCCTGCAGCACAAGAAAAACTCCTGCTACGACTTTCCATTTTTTTCTATCTTCGTTCTTCATTTCAATTCCTTCTTTACTTCTTGATCAAGGTTCCCATTCCACCTGTGATTTCTTTTGTATCTTTATTGAGCTTCGTAATGAGCACTGATCTCATTGCTGAATCTCCAATAAATTCAATCGCAGCTTCAATCTTCGGTCCCATAGTTCCCGGAGCAAACTCTCCTGCTTCCAGATACTTCTGTGCCTGAGATACTGTCATAGTATCTAACGCCTTCTCCTCTGCCGTACCGAAGCTTAAACATACTTTGTCCACACTTGTTAAGATAACAAGCATATCTGCATCTACCAGTTCTGCAAGTTTTCCTGCTGCCAGATCCTTTTCAATGACTGCGCTGGCTCCCTGAAGACGATTACTCTGTGAAAGAACCGGAATTCCACCGCCGCCACAGGCGATCACTACCTGATCTGCGTCTGCCAAGGCACGGATTGCATCAATCTCTACGATATCTACCGGCTTTGGAGCTGCCACGATCCTGCGGTATCCTTCTCCCACTTGTGTTACATGGTTACCTTTCTTCTCCTCTTCTTCTGCTTCCTCTTTGGTCATTACTCGTCCGATCATCTTGGTCGGATTATAAAATGCCTCATCATATGGATCAACTACCATCTGTGTCAATACAGTAGAAACAGTCTTATAGATTCCACGATTTAATAATTCTGTACGAATCGCATTCTGCAGATCGTATCCAATATATCCCTGACTCATAGCGGAACAAATAGCGGTAGGCGTTGCCGTATATTCAGGATATAAACGGCAAAACTCATTCATTGCCGTATGGATCATTCCCACCTGTGGTCCATTACTATGGGTAATGATCACTTGATAATCATCCCTGATAAAGTCTGCTACAGCTTTTGCAGTACGCTGCGCTGCTGCACGCTGCTCCGGTAATGTACTTCCTAATGCTTCGTGTCCCAGAGCAATTACAATTCTCTTCTTCTTCATAAAAATGGAGCCTCCTGTACTAAGTCATACTTAAATCTTATTATGAGATATTCTGCCAAATTTGTCAACGAATTTACCCTTTGGATAGGGAAAACCTACCTTTTAAAAGTTTTCTTATTCTAAGCGAAAAGAACACCCGGAAAACCTGTACCAAATGCGTCAGTACCGTTTCCGGGCGAATTCCTTCAAAAAAACCTATTTTTGAATCTTTTGTTTCATTTGTGTATACAATTCGGAAAATTCTCTCACAGATTCTTCAACCTTAAATTAATTCTGTACGCTATTCTGTCCTCCTAAAGTTACCTGAATATCTGTCTGCTGATAACCGCCATCATTCATTCTTTGAATGGTAATGGTAACCTGCTGGCCTTCTGCATAGTAAGATAACAGTTCTTTCAACGCACTCATAGATGTGATCTGCTGTCCATCAAATTTGGTAATGATATCTCCCTGTCTGATGCCTGCCTGATCTGCTGCTGAATTGCTGATCACGCTATACACATATACACCTTCTGGCATTCCATATGCCTGAGCCACATCAGAGGAAACATCCTGTCCCTGAATTCCTAAATAAGCACTCTTAGCTTCTTCTACCTTCTCTCTGGTGATGAGCTGCTGAATGATCGGAAGCGCGTCTGCCATTGGGATCGCATAGCCAATTCCTTCTACTGCGGTATCAGAATATTTTGCGGAGTTAATACCAATGACCTCACCCTTAGCGTTTAATAATGCACCACCACTGTTTCCTGGGTTGATCGCTGCATCTGTCTGGATCAGATTGTTATTGGTAACGGTTAATCCACTTGTCTCATCAGATACAGTTACTGTACGACCTAATGCACTGATAACACCAGTTGTAACAGACTGTCCATAACCTAAAGCATTTCCAATTGCAATGGCAGCTTCACCTACCTGAACCTGTTCAGAATCCCCTACGGTTGCAACCTTAATCTTACTTAAAGTCTCTGCTTCAATACTATCTAAAGCAACTTTTACAACTGCCAGGTCATCTGCTGCGTCAGTTCCTTTTACTTCACAGCTTACAGTTGCATCATCACAGAACTGAACTGTCAGTTTATCAGCGCCATCTACTACGTGATTGTTTGTTACAATGTATAAATACTTATCATCCTGACTGATGATGATTCCAGAACCACAGCTAGAGCTCTCGTAGCTCTGGGAAGGTCCCCAGAACTGCTGATATGTTACTGTGCTGGTATTTGTGATAGCAACGATACTTGGCATAACTTCATCAACGATATCCGCTACGTCGGTTAATTCTTTTGCATATCCAGTAGATGTCTGTTCCACATCCCCCTGCTGCTGCAGCTGGCTATCTTCTTTTTCAGATTCTTTTTTTGATTCAGAGTTCTGTGTGCTTTCCTCAACTTTGCTGGAGGATACTCCAAGAACCTTATTTCCAACATAATTGACGCCGGTAAATACAGTTCCTGCCACTAATCCGAAAACCAAGGCAATTGCTGCACATTTTGCCAGAGTCACTCCGAAGTTATTTTTCTTCTTCGGTTGTTTATAACCGCCCTGACCACCTGCGCTTTGACCATTTACAGTCTGAGTGTTTACGTTCTGGCTGTTCATGTTCTGGTAGTTGGTGTTCTGGTAGTTGGTATTCTGATAGCCGGCGCTTTGATAAGTCGGCTGCTGGTATGGATTAGAATAATTGCCCACTGCTCCATTCTGCTGATTGCAATTTAAGTTACTATTTTGATTGTTATTCTGATCGTTATTCTGATCGTTATCAAAATTATTATAATAATTATTGTCCATGTTACTGACTCCTTCCTTACTTGTTTATATGAAAGAGTTTAAATTTATTGTGTGTTTAATTTGTGACCAAGTTCTTAAAAATCTGTTATCAATTATTCAACTGTAACGGATTTTGCCAGATTTCTTGGCTTATCTACATCCAGTCCTCTTCCTACAGAAACATAGTATGAGAAGATCTGTAACGGAATGATTGCCAGAGAATTAGTAAAATACTGGTTGGTCTTCGGCACATAGATGGTGTAATCTGCACATTTTTCAATCTCCAGATTATCATCATTGGTGATCGCCATAACCACTGCGCCTCTGGTCTTTACTTCCACAATATTACTGATAGTCTTCTTATATAAATCTTCCTGAGTTACCACTGCAGTCACTAATGTACCATCTTCGATCAGGGAAATCGTACCATGTTTTAATTCACCTGCCGCATAGGCCTCTGAATGAATATAGGAAATCTCTTTTAATTTCAAAGAACCTTCCAGTGAAATCGCGTAATCGATTCCTCTTCCGATAAAGAATACATCTTTAGCAGCTACATAGCGGTTTGCAAACTTCTGGATTCGCTCCTGATTACCCAGAAGGCTTTCGATCTGATTCGGGAGCATTTCGATATCTCTTAAATACTCCTTCATAGTCTCATCAGAAATCTCGCCTCTGACACCGGCAAATTTCAATGCCAAAAGATATAAAGCTACTAACTGGCAGCTATAAGCCTTAGTAGTCGCTACTGCGATCTCAGGTCCAGCCCAGGTATACATAACCCTATCCGCCTCTCTGGCGATAGAACTTCCTACCACATTTACGATTCCAAGAGTAGTGATTCCTTTTTCTTTTGCCAGACGAAGGGCAGCCAGAGAATCTGCGGTCTCTCCTGACTGACTGATAACGATCAAAAGATCTCCCTCGTTTAAGATTGGGTTACGGTAACGGAATTCAGATGCAAGATCCACTTCTACCGGAATTCGTGCAAGCCCTTCAAAAACATACTTATTGGTAACACCAGTATGATAAGCAGAACCACAAGCAACAATATGAATTTTCTTGATGGCTTTGATCTCTTCATCGCTCATGCCCAGTTCTTCAATCTCGATCTGTCCATCCTTGATTCTTGGGCTGATGGTATCCCGCACTGCTTTTGGCTGTTCATAGATCTCTTTCAGCATAAAATGCTCATATCCATTTTTCTCAGCAGCATTGATATCCCAGTCAATATGTTTGGCTTCCTTCTGGATCTCATCTCCATCCTCGTTAAAGAAGCGGATGTCATGTTCAGAAAGACAGGCAATTTCCTGATTCTCGATAAAATATACATCTCTGGTATATTTCAGCACTGCCGGAACATCAGAAGCAATCAGATTGCCGTCCTGTGCCATACCAACAATAAGTGGGCTGTCTTTTCTTACAGAGTACACAAGATCCGGATGATCCTGGAAAATGATTCCTAAAGCATAGGAACCTTCTACTCTGTGCATAACCTTTGTAACAGCGGTAAGCATATCTTTGCCATATTTATTGTAGTAATAATCTAACAGATTAACTACTACCTCTGTATCTGTCTCAGAATAAAACTCATAGCCTTTCTCTGACAAAAGGTTCTTTAATTTCTGATAGTTCTCAATGATACCATTGTGAACTAATGCAATAGTACGGCTTTTATTAAAATGTGGGTGGGCATTGGTATCTGATGGTTCCCCATGGGTTGCCCAACGAGTGTGTCCAATTCCAACTGTTCCCGGCATGATCTCCCCATCATGGGTCAATTCGCTCAACACCTTTAACCGTCCTGTTGCTTTCTGAATATTAATCTGTTGTCCATCATAGACTGCCATACCAGCAGAATCATATCCACGGTATTCCAGTTTTGACAAGCCGTCCAAAAGAATTGGCGCAGCCTGAGCTTTTCCAACATAGCCAACAATTCCACACATAAAATCAATTTTCCTTTCTTACAGTGTTACTCCATTTTTGGAAAGAAGTTCTCTTGCAGATTCTACAGAATCTACGCCGGTGGCATTTTTCACTGGAGCAAACTCTTTCTCTCTGTCTACTTCAAAAGAGAGACAGTCATCCATTAAATATACCATATCTAAGATCAGTGTCTCGAATTTATAAGCATTTGGAGATTCTGGTTTCTGTAAAACTCCCTGCTCATCTAAATAAGGTACTTTCTTCTCTACAATATGCAGAGGCATCTGTTTATTTGCAATCTCTAACAATTTATCTACACGGAACAGATAATTTAAGATCACACCGAATCCATACAGTAAAGATCCTGTCTCGCTTTTTGCTTCTGCCATCTCTGGTGTCAGTTCATAATATTCAATGATAGATGGTTTGCCATCCTCAAGACAAAGAGCTCCTACTCTCTCATATGGATCGACTTTTCTTACTACCTTAGCGCCGCTGACTCTTCCAGAATCAATGGTAGCTCCCACAAATACCGGATCTGCGATCTGCTGTAAAACATTGTCTACCGCAAATACATTGAGCCATTCTACGCCCTTTTCTTTCAGATCTTCTCCCAGACCTGCTTTGATGAGGGATGAGAACCAACCACCATTACCGTTTGGAGACATAGCTAAAGAATCTTCTGCTTCCATTAAGACATTTCCATCAAAATCTACTGCTGGAACCATTTCCTGAACAAAGAATTTCACGAAATCTTTGTTATATCCGAAAAAGTCATGTTCTTCGAAAAATTCTCTTGTCTGGGCATCATTTTTATCACTGGTCATGATATATAAAGGCACCCATGCCTCAGCCTTAGTGGTAACTTTCTTCAAGTTCTCGATGAGCTGCTCAAAAATATAGAGATCTTTGGTCACACCAATATTGTACATTCCCTTTGCCTTATCAAAGCCCAGTCTGGTTCCCTGACCGCCAGCTAACAAAATAGCGCCAACTTTACATTCTTTGACCGCCTGTAATCCTTTTTCCTCAAAAGCATCTCTCTTCTCAGCGATCTCAGGAAGTTCCATAGCTCCAAGAGGAGCAAAGGTTCCTCTTTTCTGTTCTTTATGATCGATGAGATCCAGATAGGACCAATCCATATTTTCTAACTGCGCCTCTAATTTGGCTGGAATTTCTGTTCCAATTAACTTTCCAAGATATTTCTGATCTTTTGCTTTGATCATTTCTTCTACATTACTCTTCATATAAAAATCCCCTTTTCCAGTTATTTTTACCTGCCTAAGAATCTTGATCAAAATTCTTGGCAATGTACAAATAGACCAACCTCTCGATTGGTCCACTTGTTATACATATATTATTTTAAGTCACTCGTTCCATCGACACCTACCGTCTCGTTATAGGCATCTGTATTATAGATGGCACTGCCTTCTTTAACACCGGTCTTATCTACGATAGTTGAACTGATGTTCTGAACCGTAGCCGATGGGACATAATCTGTCTCATTGAAAAGATATTCATGCAGTTCTGCCACATTATCTTCCAGTTCTACTGCTACAACATATTCCTTCTTGTTCTCTTTATAGATGGATACGTCATATGGAAAACCGGATGTAGAAGCCAAGCTATAATCTGGCAAAGCCTTTAACAGAGACAGCATCTCCTTCAGACTTAATGTGGTAGAAATATCATCAAATACCGTATCACAGATCTTACTTAAGGTCGCCAGATCAGCTTCTCTCGCCTTCTCTAACATCGCCTGTAGCACAATTCTCTGACGAGAAGCACGTTTAAAGTCATCTCCGGAGGTATAACGGATTCTTGCATAAGCAGTTGCCTGTGTTCCATCCAGATGGGCCAAACCAGCCTCTTCAACTTCTGGAGTTGTAAGTCCAGTCGTCTTATCAATCTCCCAGAGATAGTAATTGATATATTTTACTTCCTGCTCTGTGATCTCAATATCCACGCCTCCTAAGGCATCAATTGTCTCTACCAGAGCGTTCCAGTCTACACAGACATACTCTGTAATATTCAGATCAAGATTGGTATTGATCATCTGAACAGCCTGCACTGCACCGCCTTTTCCGTAGGCACTATTTGCTTTATTATAGGAATCATCACCTATTTTCAAATAAGTATCTCGGTATACAGATACCAGTTTAACCTCATGAGTCTCATTATTGATGCTGGCGATCATGATAACATCGGAATTACCAGAATCATAATTATTACTTCCTCTGTTATCCAGTCCAAATAAGGCTATATTGGTGTAACCTCCCATCGCCAGAAGGGTGCTCTCCCCAATATCACTGTTAATTCCTGCCTCTGAATCAGTCATAGACTTTTCAAACTTGATCTTGCCAACTTTCTGCCAGACAAAGCATACTGCTAAGAGGATCAATAAGATCAGAATCTCTAATGCTATGACCACTGCTTTGCGCTTTCTCTGCTTTTTTCTTGAAACTTTTGTATTATTACCTGCCATATCACTATTCCTTACGTCTACTATGTATATATAGCCAGGCCTTTGCGTAATCCTGACGTTCTTCCTCTGACATCTCGGAATATTTCCCGAATTCCAGATTGGTCAGCCGCATCTGGTCTTTGCCACACTTGTGACATTCTACGTCCTTACGACGAGATACTACTCGCATCCAGCCACAATCGGGACAAATGTATATTTTCATCATAGACTTATTCCTACTTACTCAAAAATCTTCATTACTTCTTCACTTAATGTCTTCAGTTTTTCTTCTGAATCAGTGAGAGAAGTTCCCTTTACTCCAAAGTAGAATTTGATCTTAGGCTCTGTACCGGATGGTCTTACACAACACCAAGCATCGTTGCTCAGCTGATAGTAAAGAACGTTAGAAGATGGAAGTCCTGTAGTAGTAACTTCTCCGGTCTTCATATCCTTCTTGGTGTCTTTCTTATAATCTAAGACAGTCAGAACATCATACTCTCCAATGGTAGTTGGAACATTTGCTCTTGCATTATCCATAATACTCTGGATCTGAGCTGCTCCGTCAATTCCCTTCAGGGTCATTGTAGTAATGCCTTCTTTGTAGTAGCCATATTTCTCGTACATTTCGATCATAGCATCCCAAAGAGTCATGTTTTTCTTCTTATAGTAAGTTGCTACTTCGCAGAGCATAACAACTGCTGCTGGAGCATCCTTATCTCTAGCATAAGTTCCTGGCAGACATCCGTAGCTTTCTTCCAGACCGAATACATAGTTGTGGCTTCCGGTCTCATCAAATTCACGGATCTTCTCACCGATATATTTAAATCCTGTCAGAACTTCCATAAGTTCTACATTATAAGCTGCTGCGATCGCTTTCGCCATATCTGTTGTTACAACAGACTCGATCAATGCTGGATTAGCTGGCATAGTACCATTCTTAGTCTTCTCGCTTAAAATGTACTCTGCAATGAGCATACCGGACATATTACCAGTAAAGCTTACATATTCGCCAGATTTAGTGTCTTTGCAGTATACACCAAGACGGTCTGCGTCTGGGTCAGTTGCCAGAACGATATCTGCGTCTTTTTCTTTCGCAAGTTTTAATGCCAATTCAAATGCTGCCTCATTCTCTGGATTTGGATATGGGCAGGTTGGGAAATTACCATCTGCAACTGCCTGCTGTGGCTCTACGTATACGTTCTCAAATCCCAGATCTTTTAATACTCTGGTAACTGGCAGTAATCCAGATCCATGAAGTGGAGTGTATACGATCTTGATATCTTTTGCCATCTCTTTGATAACTTCCGGATGAATAGAAAGGCTTCTAACCTCGTTAAAATATGCCTCATCTACAGAATCATCAATGATATTGTATAATCCCTTAGCAATTGCTTCTTCTTTGTCCATGGTCTTTACCATATCAAAAGAAGTTACTTTAGCTACTTCTGCCATGATATTGGTATCATGAGGTGGTGTTACCTGTGCGCCATCTTCCCAATATACTTTGTATCCATTATATTCTCTTGGGTTATGACTTGCAGTAAGAACAACACCTGCTAATGTTCCAAGATGACGAACTGCAAAAGATAACATTGGAACTGGTCTTAATTCTTTAAAAACATAGGTCTTGATTCCATTTGCAGCAAGGCAAAGTGCTGTTGCATCTGTAAACTCATCTGCCATATTTCTGGAATCATGAGCGATAGCAACCCCCTTATCCTGTCCATTCTGGGAAATAATGTAATTTGCAAGTCCCTGTGTAGCCTGACGAACAGTATAAACGTTCATACGATTTGTTCCTGCGCCAATTACTCCACGAAGTCCTGCTGTACCAAACTCAAGAGTACGGTAAAATCTATCTTCTATTTCTTTCTCATTACCTTCAAGTGCTTTTAATTCAGCTTTTGTTGCTTCATCAAAATAAGGATCTGTACACCATTTCTGATATTCTGCATAGAAATCCATTTCAATAAATCCTCCTGTTTTTTAATATAATATTGTATTTTAACACACACTATTCCTTTTGAAAAGATAGGAGTTCTTCCAGTCGGTCCTTCGCCTGATCATAATCTTTAAACAAGATCCCCTGTATTCCAACTTTCTGACCGCCCTCGATATTCACCTGGCGATCATCAATAAATACACATTCTTCTGGAATTAGTCCATATTTCTCACAAAGATAGAGGTAAATCTCTTTCTCCGGCTTTAACATCTTGCAAGTATAGGAAAATACTGCTCCATCTGCTAATGAAAGAAATTGCATTTTGTCTCTGGTCTGATTCCACATATTCTCCCCATAATTAGAAAGAATATAGATACCATAACCTCGTTTTTTCAGATCTTCGATCCAATCCATAACATATGGAAGCAGTTCTACAGTATTGCCTACCGTGCTATGGATCAATCTGATCTCTTTTTCATATTCCGGTGCCCCTGCAATGTATGCTTCCAGAAATTCCTCCGGAGTCATAACTCCTTTGTCTGCCTGATCCCAAAGAGGACTCTCAAACATTGCCTGATTCACAGCTGCTCTGGCTGCTTCATCCAGCCCCAGCTTTCTCATATAAGCTTCCGGCTCATAGGACACCAAAACTTTTCCCACGTCAAAAATAATATTCCGAATCATACTATCTTGCGTCTATGCCAGTTCTCTCTCGCACATATCCAGTGCAGAAGCGATAACAGCATCCATGTCATAGTATTTGTATTCACCAAGACGGCCACCGAAGATGATATTCTTCTCACCTTCTGCCAGCTTCTTGTATTCTTCGTATACTTTACCATTCTTCTCATCATTAACTGGGTAGTATGGCTCGTCTCCTGGTTTCCACTCAGAGCTGTATTCACGGCTGATAACGGTCTTTGGCTGGGTTCCAAACTCGAACCATTTGTGCTCGATAATACGAGTCCAAGGAGTCTCTCTGTCTGTATAGTTCACTGCCGCATTACCCTGGAAGTTAGGCTTGTCTAATACTTCTGTCTCAAAACGAACGGAACGATATTCCAGTGTTCCCGCACTATAATTGAAATATGCGTCGATCGGACCAGTATAAATAACCTTGTCCGCCATTGCGTCATACTCTTCTTTCTTAGCCAGGTAATCTTCTCCCAAACGAACTTCGATACCTTCTAACATATTCGCTACCATCTTAGTGTAGCCACCGATCGGGATTCCCTGATACAGTGCATTGAAATAGTTGTTATCAAATGTAAGACGAACTGGAAGTCTCTTAATGATAAAGGATGGCAGTTCAGTACATGGTCTGCCCCACTGCTTCTCGGTATATCCTTTGACCAGTTTCTCGTAGATATCTGTTCCTACAAGGCTGATCGCCTGCTCTTCCAGATTCTTAGGCTCTGTGATTCCAGCTGCCTGCTTCTGTTCTTCAATCTTAGCAGCCGCTTCTTCTGGAGTTACCACTCCCCACATCTTATTAAATGTGTACATGTTAAATGGCAGAGAATACAGTTCTCCATGATAATTTGCTACTGGAGAGTTGGTAAAACGGTTAAACTCTGCAAACTGGGTAATATAGTCCCAAACTTTCTTATTATTTGTATGGAAAATATGTGCACCATAAATGTGAACATTGATTCCTTCCATCTCTTCTGTATAAACATTTCCTGCAATATTTGGACGCTTGTCAATTACAAGAACTGATTTACCTGCTTTCTTTGCCTGCTGCGCAAAAACTGCGCCATATAAACCAGATCCTACTACTAAATAATCGTATTTCATCTCATACATCCTTTCCACATATGGTTTAAACAATTGTATAAAGTTATAACCACTATAGCACAAAAAGTGGGCAAAGAAAATATCTTTGCCCACTTTTTTTCTAAAAGAGACTCCGTTTTAGGAAATCTCTCTATAGAGTTATGCTCTTCCTGTCATAACTCCATTTACGATCTTCCATTTAAATCCTGCATAGGTGCAGTATCCAGTATATTTGAAATTAACAACACCTTTGTCTACATAATACCAGGTATTATTTCTGTTCGCCATACCGGTATACTTAAAGTTCACAACACCTTTTTCTACATAGAACCAGTTTCCATTGTATTTGCAAAGTCCGGTATACTTCCAATTCAGTACACTCTTCTCTACATAGAACCACTGTCCATTATACTTGCAAAGTCCAGTGTCTTTCCAATTCAACTGTCCTTTTGTTACGTAGAACCACTGACCTGCGTGTTTTACAAGTCCGGTGTAATTCCAGTTCAGCTTGCCGCCTGCTACATAGAACCAGGTTCCACTGTGCTTGCAAAGTCCGGTGTAATTCCAGTTCAGCTTACCGCCTGCTACGTAGAACCACTGGCCTGCATGTTTTACAAGTCCGGTGTAATTCCAGTTCAGTTTACCGCCTGCTACATAGAACCAATTTCCATTGTACTTGCAAAGTCCGGTATATTTCCAGTTTAATACACCTTTTTCTACATAGAACCAGGTTCCGTTATACTTGCAAAGTCCGGTATATTTCCAATTCAGTACACCTTTTTCTACGTAGAACCACTGGCTTGCATGTTTTGCAAGTCCGGTGTAATCCCAATTCAGCACACCTTTTTCTACATAGAACCACTGGCCTGCATGTTTTACAAGTCCTGTATAGTTCTCTTCAACTTCATCCTCTACTACGTAGTACCATGTTCCGTCAATCTTCACAAGACCAGTATACTTCACTTCATCGCCTGAACCTGTGTCATCGCCTGAGCCTGTGTCATCGCCTGAGCCTGTGTCATCGCCTGAGCCGCTGTCGTCGCCTGAGCCACTGTCGTCTCCTGAGCCGCTATCGTCGCCTGAGCCACTATCGTCGCCTGAGCCGCTGTCGTCTCCTGAGCCACTGTCGTCTCCTGAACCACTGTCATCTCCTGAGCCACTATCGTCGCCTGAGCCACTATCGTCTCCTGAGCCGCTGTCGTCGCCTGAGCCACTGTCGTCTCCTGAGCCACTGTCGTCTCCTGAGCCACTGTCGTCTCCTGAACCACTGTCGTCTCCTGAGTCTGTGTCAGTTACGGTTACAGTACAGCTTGCGCTTACTCCGCTTCCATCCTTCGCTGTTACGGTGATGGTTGCTGTTCCAGCTGCTACTGCTGTTACTTTTCCATTCTCATCTACTGTTGCTACGGTTTCGTCGCTTGACTTCCAGCTTACAGTCTTGTCTGTTGCATCTTCTGGTGTAATTGTCACACCTAAAGTCTCTGTTGCATCTTTCTCTAATGATAAAGTGTCTTTTGACAGAGTGATCTCGGTTACTTTCACTTCCACAGGAGCTGGTAAAGTTACGGTTACAGTACAGCTTGCGCTTACTCCGCTTCCATCCTGTGCGGTTACAGTAATGGTTGCTGTTCCGGCTGCTACTGCTGTTACTTTTCCGTTCTCATCTACTGTTGCTATGCTTTCGTCACTTGACTTCCAGCTTACTGTCTTGTCTGTTGCATCTTCTGGTGTAATTGTCACACTTAAAGTCTCTGTTGCATCTTTCTCTAATGATAAAGTATCTTTTGACAGAGTGATCTCGGTTACTTTCACTTCATCCGGAGCCGGTACTGTTACCGTTACAACGCAACTTGCGCTCACACTGCTTCCATCTTTCGCTGTTGCAGTGATGGTTGCCTCTCCTTCTGCCAGTGCTGTTACTTTTCCGTTCTCATCTACTGTTGCTACTAAATCATTGCTGCTTTCCCAGCTTACTTCTGTGTTATCTGCATCTTCTGGTGTTACTGTTGCTGTCAATGTATAATCAGCATTTACATTCAGTGTCAATGTATCTGCAGAAAGAGTGATATTCTCTACTGGAATAGGTCTTGTATTCTGAACATATACAGAATCCTCATCTACCAGTTCTCCCTGTACCAGTACCAGTGCAGAAAGTGCGTCAACAGTTACACTGCTTGCAGCCATGGTTCCAAGGGAGGTATTTCCTGCCTTTTCTCCATTAATACAAACTGTCCAATCACCTGAGATTCCATTTGAGGTAAGATCAAAGGTCTTAGCAGCTGTATTTGCATTAAAGATTACAATAATGCCGTCAGAAACTTCTTCTTCCACAAAGTTTCCTGTCTCATCTGTAGCATCTCCATCAATTGTGAACATTACTACTTCATTGGTGAGCCAGATATACTCTACATATTCAGATACTGCATCTGCTGTAGAGAGACGAAGTCCTGCATGATTCTTACGGAACTCGATCAGTCCCTTATAATAATCATTTACTGCCTGATATTCTTCTTCATTCAGATTATCCCATTTCAGGCTATTTACATAATCAGAAGAATTGTAACTATTATGAATTACTGTTCCATTTTCATCTACCTTGGTACGAAGCATTTCTTCGCCGGCATGGATCAATGGAATACCCTCTGCTGTCAGATAGATTGCTGCAGCCAGATTATTCATCTTAATTCTCTGTGCTTCGGTATAAGATCCAGTTGTTACATTGATCTTATCTTTTAAGGTGTAGTTATCATGGCAGGATGCATAGTTAATGATCTGAGATGGATTGGATGTCCACCAGTTTCTTGCCATGAAATTGCTTGCTAATGTTTCTTCCTGTCCAGTCAATCCGTTAATATAACCAAGAGATGTCTCATCATTCTTTCCTTTTAACAGATCACGAATGGTATCGCTGAAATATGCGAAACCAGGTGTCAAGGAAGCATTGCCCTGTTTTGATAAGGAAACATCTTTACCTGTTGCGGTAGAATCCATATCCCATCCTTCTCCATAGAAAATGATGTCTGGATCTATCTCATGAACTGATTCTACTACATCATTGATCGTATCAGTATCTAACAGACCTACTAAGTCAAAACGGAAACCATCAATGTGGTACTCTTCTGCCCAGTATAAAACGGAATCTACAATATACTTATGCACCATGTTACGCTCAGAAGCGGTATCATTTCCACATCCAGAGGTACTAGAATAGCTTCCATCTTCATATGTTCTTGAGAAATAATCTGGTACGATCTGGTTGAAACAGAAGTTTCCAGCGTCATATACATGGTTGTATACAACGTCCATGATAACATTGATGTTGTTGTCGTGGAGAGACTGAACCATCTGTTTCATTTCGTTTACTCTGACACTTCCATCGTATGGATCTGTAGAATAAGATCCTTCTGGAACGTTGTAGTTCACTGGATCATAGCCCCAGTTAAACTGTGCTTCATCTAGTTTTGTCTCATCAACTGAGCCATAGTCATAGATTGGAAGCATATGAACGTGAGTTACTCCCAGTTCTGTTAAGTGGTCAATACCTGTAGAGATCTCTCCCTTTCCATCTACAGTGGTTCCTTCTTCTGTAAAAGCAAGATATTTCCCTTTGTATTCATCACTGATTCCTGAACTTTCATCAATAGACATATCTCTTACATGAAGTTCATAAATAACAGCGTCGGTGTAATCCATGTCTGTATGTGGGCGATAATCATCTTCCCATCCTTCCGGATCAGTAGAATCCAGATCAATGACCATTGCACGCGCACCATTTACGCCAGTAGTTCTAGCATATGGATCACAAGCTTCATTCACTCCACCATCAACATTTACTGAATATGTGTAATAAACACCATTCAGATCACCTTCAACAGTTACTGTCCATACTCCCTGGAAAACTTCTTCGCCATCTACAGTTTCCATTTCCTTTTTCATGGTATGGGTTGCAATATCTTTTGCACCATCTTCTTCATCAGAACCTGTTGCATAAAGATTCAATGAAACTGCATCTGCAGTAGGTGCCCATACTTTAAATGTAGTACTCTCTTCGGTATATGTTGCTCCAAGATCATCCCCATCATATGTATATACATCTTCAAATTCTGATAAAGAATAAACACTTGGCATTATAACAGAATAAGTACGTCCATCAAACGTCATCACATAGCTCTTAAGAACTGCTTCTGTGCTGGTCAGATCTTCTGTGATCGCAATTGAATAAGTGTAAAGCCCATCTGCTTCACCAACGGTAACACTTTCAATTGTCAGATCCTGATCATCAGCTGTACGTGTTAATGTAAACGCGTCAGAAACATCACCATAAATTGGTTTTGCTGTTGTTACAACTACTTTATTGGTTGTACGGTCATAAGCTACTCTCTTGATCTTAGCACCAGTCAAAGCTTCGTCAGTAAGAACTCTATTTCCACCGGAAGCTCCTGAAGCTGTGTAGTAATCAATGGTACCAGAAAGCACATCCGAAATATCGATTGTTCTCTTTCCACCATCTTTTACGTTCCAATCATCATCAATACGAACTTCAAAGGTAATCTGATTATCAAAACGTGGCTTGTCAATCACATAAGTTGCTACTCCGTAGCCATCTTCATCTGTTTCAGAGAAATCATAGAAATCTCCTGCTACAGTATCAGACCAGATCCATGCTTCATAGTCAGCAGCATCTGTTCTCTTAAGATGTATTTTTACTGTGATCTTGCCTGTATCTTCTTTTACCTTTAAGGTAACTGGGAAAGTTGTTCCATCTTCTGCCTGTGCAGTCAGGGAAATATCTGTACCGATCTGCTCACTAGTTGGGCTTACAGTCTTCTCTTCAATTTCATTTTCCTCTGCATCAAAATACTTCTTTACAGTTACAGTTACAGTATTTCCATCGGATTCCAGTTTCTTGAAAGATAATGGAAGATCAGATGTTACGCCTGCTGGTACATCAATGGTAGATTCTAAATAACCTGTGAGTCTGAACCAGCTATTGCCGCTTTCTGCAACATTGTCATTCATTGGATCTGTGATCCAGACATTATTTCCATCTACACCATCATCTGCAATGAATTTGTATTCATATTCTCCTGGTTCTAATTCTGTTGTCCAGGACCAGATATTGGTTTCTGAATCTTTTGTCATGTCAACGATTGTCCAGTCATCTGTTACGGTTCCAGCAATGCTGACATTCTTCATGGTTCCAGCTTCATCTTTGTAACGGAAAGTAACCTTCTTTCCATTGATCTCAGGACTTTCCACATAATCATCTGCGTCAACCAGATTCAGAGTAACTGTTGCTGTTAATGCCTCAGCAGTCTCTGTAGTACTTGCTTTTAATGTCAGAGTAGTGCCTTCATAGTCAGAATCCACTTTAATAGTATTATTATCTGCGTCAAAGGTCACACCATCAATAGTCTCTGTCAATGTGCAGGTGACTTTCATAGATGTTGTAGTTCCATCTTCATTCATATAATCTAATGCAGTTGGAAGTTCTTTTGTTGCACCTTTGCCAATAGTAACAGTTGCCCCCATAAGACCCGGCACATATACAACACTATCTTTATCGTCGCCATCTACATTAGAGTTCTTTGGATCGGTGATCCAGTCAGAACCATTCACCAGGAACTTATAAACATATTTTCCAGGTGCCAAGTCTGAGGTAACAGTCCATACATTATCTGTTCCCTTAGTCATTGCGATCGTATTGTTCTGATCCCAATCATTCATAGATCCGATCAGTGCAACAGACGTAGCTGTTCCACTATAATAACGGAATACCACTCCATCATCAGTCACTTCCGGACTGGTAAATGGTGTAGTAAGACCTAA
>JAGAOC010000008.1 GCA_017623935.1 Agathobacter sp.
TATTTTGCAATTTGATATAATTCCTTCACTCGTTCTTCATTAATCATAGATTCTCTCCATATAGACGCAATAGTGCATTATTTTGTATTATAACATATAACGAGACAAATTCAAAGAAAAAAAAGCCATTATAGAAAAAAGCCTTCTAACTCTCCTCTACAATGACCTTTCTGGCGTATATTTTACTTCAGGAAACGCATACGATCCCGTTCTTTCCCATTCTTGTGATCCGGTTCAAAAGACTTCGGCGTATCCATGGCACTTCGCAATGTATTCGCAAGACTCTGTCTACAGGACTCACAAAAACGACCTGTACGGATCATTCTGCCACAGTTCTCGCAATCAATCCCCTGCACAGAATCCTCTGAAAAAGTAAGGCGTTCTTCTCTTACCCATTGCTTGATCTGCTTCACACTGACTTCATTGTCCTCTGCCACCTGATTCACACTGGCATTTGGATTCTCTTCCAGATATTGCTTCACTTTCTGGAAAACGTCTTCTATTTTCTGCTTGCACTGTGGACAAAGCCTCTCATTAGAAAGAACATTAAATAGTCTGCCACACCCTCTACAATTCGTTACATTCATTTGTACTGCCCCCTAACATCCCTTGCCGATACATACGCATATAGAAAATACACTCTGGACCCCGGTCTGACTCAACACTTCTGCCACGGCTTCTATGGTACTTCCAGTTGTATAAATATCGTCCACAACTAATATTTTCTTATATTTTACACCCATTTTGCCTATTTGAAAAGCACCTTTCATATTATTTTTGCGCTCAACATCATCCAAATTTTTCATAGGTTGGGTATCTTTCATTCTGACTATTAGTTTACTCTCTATAGGGATTCCGGTGTACCATGATAGTTCCCTTGCAAAAACTTCTGCCTGGTTATACCCCCTTTTCCTCTTTTTTCCAGGATATAAAGGCACCGGTACGATGGCTTCTATTTGATTTTTCCTGATCCACTGGCCATACCGCATAGCCGCTTCTTCTCCAAAAAACCTGGCATATTCCCTTTTATTACTGTATTTAAACCGATACATAGCCTGCTTCATGCCGCCTTTATAGAGATAGAGCGCTTTTCCCTGGCAGAAAATGTCCTTAGATTCCTTCTCATCCAAAAGGCTCCGGCTCTCGCCTCCATTCCGGCGCACTTCTTTGTCTCCACCGCGCCGACAATACTCTGCTCGTTCTTTTAATTTCTTGGAACAATCAAAACAATATTCCCATCGTTCGGATTCTAGAGGTTTTCCGCAGCGCATACACACCGGATCTTCTATGATATGCAGTTGTTTTTTACATTCTTGGTGGATCTTTTCGCCATGTTCTAACAGGCCATGGCATACCAGACAACGGGGCGGATAGAGGAGATCCGCTATTTTCCGCCCCGCAGAATAGATACGTTTCAATGATTTATTTTTCAAAAAGTTTGTCAATCAGTTTATGTCCTTCTGCTACATAATTATCTGTCTTCTCTGCTTCTTCTTCATTGTAATGCCAGGTGTGTTCCTGTACATCAGTAGAATCGTAAAGAAGATAAGGTACATTGTCTGCTGTATGGGTTCTCAGGCAGATCGGTGTTGGATGATCTGGCAGGATCACCATTCTGAAATCTTCGCCTGTTGCTTCTAATGCTTCTACGATCGGACGAATGATCAGCTGATCCAGATTCTCGATAGCCTTAACTTTTCTCTCAACACTGCCCTGATGTCCCATTTCATCCGGTCCTTCCAGATGAACATAGACAAAATCATAGCCTTCTTTGGTCAGCACATCAACTGCTGCCTGAGCTTTTCCATCATAATTGGTATGAAGACCACCGTTTGCGCCTTCCACGTTAATAACTTTCATGGAAGTTCCTACCGCTATACCTTTCAACAGATCTACAGCAGAGATCATTGCTCCTGTCTTACTAGTCTTCTCCTGGAATGGGAATAATGCAGGTTTGGTTCCTGCTCCCCAGAACCAACAGGAGTTCGCAGGATTTAATCCCTGTTTTTTACGCTCGATATTGATCGGGTGATTTACCAGAATATCATAACTCTTCTTCATCATTTCGCGAAGTACTGGATTCTCTGGTAATTTGTCGCCGATCACCTGACCTAATACGTCATGTGGCTGTACCAGATCTACTACTTCACCTTTGTCCCAGATCAAGCAGTGACGGTAGCTGGTTCCCAGATAGAATTTATATTCTTCTGTTTCCAGTTCCTTACGAACTGCTTCTAAGAGAACTGCACAGTCTTCTGTGCTGATCTCACTGGCACTGTGGTCAATAATATGACGTTCTTCGTATGTATCCTCTTCCTCAGATAAGGTAACGATATTACATCTTAACGCAATATCAGTATCTTTCATAGGAACACCAATGCTTAACGCCTCTAATGGAGAACGTCCTGAATAATACTGTCTTGGGTTGTATCCTAAAACAGAAAGGTTTGCAGTATCGCTTCCCGGTTTCATTCCATCCGGGATCGTATGTACCATTCCTACTTCGCCTTTAGAAGCCAGCTCATCCATTTTTGGAGTGTTGGCATACTGAAGAGGTGTTTTATTTCCCAGTTCTTCGATTGGGCGGTCTGCCATACCGTCCCCTAAGATTACTAAATATTTCATGTCAATTCCTTTCTGCGCCCGCAAGCTTACTATCTGTCGGGCTCACAGTCTCCGCTATTGTGCGAACGTTGTCTATGCCAAACGAATACGATTTACAACTGCGATCTTTGCGGATCTTTCTTCAAAATCAGCCTCTGTCATCTTCTCTGTTGTAAAGCCCATCTCGCCTTCTACAACAGCTTCTACATAAGAAACATTGCCAAATACAGCTTCTACTTCTGCTTTAGAAGAAGTTGTTCTTACAAAGAACGCGTTCTGGCTTGCTTTATAATCTAACAGTTCCATCTTCTCGGAAGACCAGTCAATGAAAATGTTGGTATTGATATGTTTTACCATGTCTACGATATCTGCTACAACTGCACTGGCGGTAGGAAGTTTACCAGCACCGCTTCCGTAGAACATTGCATCACCTAATACATTACCGTGTACAAAAATTCCGTTAAATACATCATTTACATTACATAATGGATGAGTAGTTGGCAACATAAATGGTGCTACCATACAAGAATAGCTGTCGCCTTCCTGTCTGCTGGATGCTAACAGTTTGATAGAGCGATCCATTTTCTTTGCATATAAGAAATCTGCTGCTGTGATCTTTGTGATACCTTCGCAGTGAATATCTTCAAAATCTACCTGTTTTCCACATACTAAAGAGGTAAGGATTGCGATCTTACGGCATGGATCATGTCCTTCGATATCTGCAGTTGGATCCTTCTCTGCATATCCTTTATCCTGAGCATCTTTTAATACTTCATCAAAATCTGCTCCCTCATCAGCCATCTTAGTAAGCATGTAGTTTGTAGTACCGTTTAAGATACCTGTGATCTCTTCGATCTCGTCTGCTGTCAGACATTTATTTAAAGGACGGATAATTGGAATACCACCACCTACACTTGCCTCAAACTGGAAATTCACACCATGTTCTCTTGCAACAGCGATCAGCTCTGCACCTTTTGCTGCTACCAGATTCTTATTAGAAGTTGCAACAGATTTTCCAGCCTCTAACATTGCCTTAACAAATGTATAAGCTGGCTCAACGCCTCCCATGGTCTCTACTACGATACCGATCTCAGGATCTTCCACGATTGTCTTGTAATCATGAATGATAGCATCTTCCATTGGATCTCCTGGGAAATCTCTTAAATCCAGAATATATTTAACATCTACTTCCTGACCTGCACGTCTTGCGATCTTCTCTTTGTTAATACGAAGAACCTCTACAACACCAGATCCAATTGTTCCATAACCCATTACTGCTACTTTCATTTCTTTGTCACTCCCTAGCTATTATTTTTGCATAATGTATTCCTTTTAATTCTTCGATCGCCTTGACCATTTCTTCTACATCTCCTGTTTCTTCAAAAACATCAACGTTCAAAGTCAGGGATGCGATCCCATTAACGGGAATACTTTGATGAATTGTTAAAATGTTTGCATGATAATCTGCAATTGATTTTAAGACAACGGATAAGATTCCCGGTTCATCATCCATCTGAATCACCATGATCACAGTTTTTCCCCGGGTATTCTCATGATACGGGAAAATATCGTCCTTATATTTATAGAAAGAACTTCTGCTGATTCCTACCGCTTCTGTTGCTTCCTGTACGGACACCGCTTTTCCGGAATCAATTAACCGTTTCGCCTCGGCCACTTTAAGCAGCACTTCCGGCACCGCCTTTTCCCGAAGCACAAAATAGGATATTTTCTCTTCCATATTTGTTCCTCCTGGCAAATTGTTAACACCTAGTGTTTGCCTGCGGCTGACACTTGTCTCCATGACGAAGATTCTATCACAGCCAAACCAGAAGTGCAACCCCTTTTTTTGGCAATTTCCGGCAGATCATTTATCCTGCAAAAATAGAAAACGGCTGCTTAGGCAGATCACTCTCCCTTTACAGCCGCCCCATCTTATTCATTTGTATCACATTCTCATGTATTAGTTTTCCAGCGTATTGCGCTTTCCGGTTTTATACCTTCTAACTTCCTACGCTCTTGGCTTACCACAGTTGCTACAGAACTTTCCGGTGTTTACCTGGCCGCACTCACAGGTCCAATCTTTCGCTGGTGCCGGTTTGCCACACTCGCTACAGAACTTTCCGGTATTGACTGCGCCACATTCACAGGTCCAGCCTTCTTCCTTAGGTGCCGGTGCTGGTTTGCCACATTCGCCACAGAATTTGCCAGTGTTGACTTTACCGCACTCGCAAGTCCATCCCGCCTCCTGTGAAGATTCCTTCTGCTGAGGTACAGCCCCTGCCATGCCCTGATTCATCTGCTGATTCATCTGTGCCTGCTGTTGCTGCATATGCATCTGTGCCATATTATTCTGAGAAGCCATTCCCATCATATTACCGCCGGTGTTCATTGCCATTCCCATGCCCATAAATCCAGCCATTGCACCGTTGGAATTAGAGCCGGCAGCTTCCATACCTCTAGCTACTGCGCCCTGTACATATCCCTCACGTATGGTTGGATCAGAGAGCATAGCTCCCTGGTTACGCATATTGATAAGTTTCTGAGATTCTTCATCATAAGATACACTGGCAATACCAACCGCCTGGATCTCCATACCACGCATCTGGTTCCATTCTTCATCCAAAACAGACGCCATGTATTTGCCCAGTTCTCTTGCTTTGCTGGAAACAAAAGAAATTCTGGTTCCGTCTGCAGACATCTGGTTGATAGAAGACTGTAATGCCTCTAAGAATTCTGATAGATACTGCTCGTTGATCTCTTCGATCTCTACATGATCTTTATTTCTTGGGATTGCTTCTCCATAGAACTGAATTGGGTTTACGATCTTAATGGAATATGTACCATGAGCTCGTAAAAACAGTTCTGCATTATAGAAGCTGTCAAAATAATTGATCGGATTACGGGTTCCGAATTTGATTCCCTTGATCTCCTGAAGGTTAATATAGTATACCTTCTGCTCTCTTGGTGTCTCTCCACCAAAACGGAAACGGTCAAAAGCCTCTTTCAGAGAATCTCCAAACTGTCCGTTAAACAGAGAAGGCATAGAGGAATTATCTACTTTATAATATCCTGGCTCTGCTGTATAGTCTACAATCTTACCTCCGTCTACCAACAGCATGAACTGATTATCGTATACATGAATAACAGAACCATTAGAGATAATGTTATCTGTGCCCTTTTTGTTATTGCCGGTTCTCTTCTTCACACCCTGGGTAAAGACGGTGTGATCCCCCATGTCATCTGGTTCAATTACCTCTAACCACTGATCAGCCAGCCCGCCGCTGACAAGACTACCAAGTGCTTTAAAAATTCCCATGTTTTTTCCCTCCTGCAAACTGCATTAATATGTATGATTATAATCCACTTCATAGAAATTGTGAAGTGACCAAACCTTAATATTCACTGGAACCACCTGCGAACCGCAGTATTCACAATATTTTGCACCTAAGTTTGTAACTGGGGCTCCACAGTTCGGACAGGTTGTCCCAACTGCGCTTCCCGTTTTGATCTTAGTGATATCCTGAATATACATGACCTCTGTATTGTATTTTGTCTGGGTCTTTCGTTCTTTTGTTCCGTCTATGAGCTGCCCGTTTCTTTCCTTGTAATAATAATACTCCATGGCACTCTGCAGGGTTACGATACATTTTCCCTGACTCTTCTCATAGTTTGCGATCTCTGTCTGATGGATCCGAATCTGGTTATAAACCTCACGGATCCCATCTCTTTTATTGCCTGCGATCCGATTGGCGATCAGATTCTTAATATCCGGCGAGGCATTTACCAGTCGGGACTCATCCCCATCGGAAATAGCCCCTAATGCTGAGATCAGCATGGTCTCCGCTTTTCCCCGGAACTCTTCCCAGGAAAACTCCGGGAAATCTCTGGCTATCTGCGGTTCCATGAGTCTGGTCATACTAGAGACAGATCTAGGAGTTTCCGCCGCAATATCCGCATGACGGTTAATTCCATCTATAATACTGTCTGTACCAAATACTCCTCTGGAAAAATCCCGTAGTTTTCTTCTCGCCACTGTTACTCCCACTGCTGCCACAAGGACAACTCCAACAATTCCACCAACTGCTAATGCTCCCAGAACTCCAAATTCTGATATTGCACCTAACATTTCTTATCCTCCCCGAAAGACATCCTTTTTCTACACTTCCCGAAGGACATCCTTTTTTACACTTCTCCGGAATCCATAGATTTCGGACAGCCTAAAGATAACCATTTTAAATATCCGTTAATAAAAGGATCGATACTTCCATCCATGACTGCGTCCACATTTCCGCTTTCCACGGTAGTTCTATGGTCTTTTACCATTGTATATGGCTGCATGACATAGGAACGGATCTGATTGCCCCAGCCGATCTCTGTCACTTCTCCACGGATCCCTGCAGCCTTCTGGGCATTCTCTTCCTGCTTCAAGAGATAAAGTTTGGCTTTTAACATCTGCATGGCTTTATCTTTGTTCATATGCTGAGAACGCTCATTCTGACACTGTACCACGATTCCTGTTGGGAAATGGGTGATTCGGATAGCCGAAGATGTCTTATTGATGTGCTGTCCACCTGCTCCGCTGGAACGGTAAGTATCAATTCGGATATCTTCGTCTTTGACTTCAATATCTACATCTTCTTCAATATCCGGCATAACATCACAGGAGACAAAGGATGTCTGTCTTTTTCCTGCGGCATTAAATGGCGAGATCCTCACCAGACGATGAACGCCTTTTTCAGATTTCAAGTACCCGTATGCATTCTCTCCATTAACCTGAAAGGTTATGGACTTAATGCCAGCTTCGTCTCCATCTAAGGAATCTAATACTTCCAAGGAAAATCCCTTCTTATCTGCCCATCTGGCATACATACGATATAACATTGCTGCCCAGTCGCAGGACTCTGTACCTCCTGCCCCTGCATGGAGAGACACAATGGCATTATCTTTGTCATACTCTCCGGATAAAAGTGTCTTCATACGAATGGAATCATAGGTCTGCTCAAATTCCTGCAACATTTCTTCAATCTCAGGGATCAAACTGGCGTCATTTTCTTCATAGCCCATCTCGATCAAAGTTGCAATATCCTCATACTGCCCTTCCAGAGAATCGTAGGTTGCACAATCGTCCTTAAGGCTTTTGAGTTCTTTCATCTTATTCTGGGAAACTGCCGGATCATTCCAGAATTCCGGTGCCTCCATTTCTCTTTCAAGTTCCTGTATCCGCTGTTCTTTGCCAGCTAAGTCAAAGTGAATCCCTCACTTCCTGTAGTGGAGCTTTATAAGCCAAAAGCTGACTTTTAAAATTGTCTAATTCAACCACAGAATCACCTCTTTCTTATCTTAGATTTCAATTCTATTTCTTTGATGTAAATTCTATTTCTCAGTTCAAATCCTACTCCGTTGTTTCAGAGGCAGTTAATAATTCAATCGCTTTTTGAAGCTGATTGTCATACTGTTTTTCATATACGCCATCTTCCGGACCTGTATATTCATATTCTAATACTATGTCCGGTTCAATGCCCACTTCATGAATATAATTGCCATCTGGGGTGAAATATTTCGCAGTGGTAAGCTTAACCGCATCCCCATCCCTTAACGGATAAATGGTCTGAACGATTCCCTTACCATAAGTAGTGGTTCCTACCAAGGTTCCATACTCATAATCTTTGATCGCTCCTGCAAAGATCTCAGAAGCACTGGCACTGTTGCCATCCACCAATACTACCAGTGGACATTCTATACAACTGCTATCAGAAGAATAGTTGTTACGGTTTCCATACTTATCTTCTGTATATACCACAGTTCCTTTCGGAAGGATCACATCTAAAATATCCACTACGGAGTTGATCAGTCCTCCCGGATTGCTTCTTACATCCACGATCAGGGATTTCATTCCCTGATTCTGGAGATCTGTTAACATCTCCTTAAACTGTGTTGCAGTATTACTCTGAAACTCTGTGATCTGGATATATCCAATATTGTTATCTAAAAGTTCGCCCTCGATACTTGGGAGCTGTACATTTTTTCGCTCCACATCAAATTCCAAAGTTTCTTCTGTAGATGGACGGTATACCTTAAGATGCACAGTGGTTCCTTCTTCTCCACGAATATGCTGCACCAGTTTACTTACTTCCATGCTGGTAGCTTCAATGTCTTCTACTGATATAAGAATATCTCCATCTTTGAGACCTGCCTCTTCACTTGGCGTTCCTCTATAGACCTTAGTAATAGTCACTTCCATGGTCTCAAGATCCTGAGACAGCCCAGCTCCAATGCCGTAATACTCTCCAGTGGTAGATACCTGCATATCTGCATATTCTTCTGCTGTATAATAAACAGAGTAAGGATCTCCTAACCCTTCCATAAGTCCTTTATACATGCTTTCTTTGAGTGCATCCTCATCCACTTCATCGTAATATTGGAGGCTCAGATAAGAATTCAATTCATCAATCTTGTCTGCCGCTTCCTCATCTAATATCTCGGAATACTCCACTCTGGAGGCACGATTTCCACCAATGACAATAGCAGAACCAGTAATCTTACAGAACCCGAAAGTTCCTCCTATCATGATCACTGCTGCAAGCAAAATGCCGATCACAATTCCTTTTCCAGTGCCGTTTTCTTTGTTGTTTCCGTTGTTTTTCTTAGGTTCTGGGGTTTCTTCATTTGTTTCTGGTAATTCAATAAATTCCATAATCAACCTGCTTCTTTCTATTTGAAAATAACCTTTATAAAATAATCCCTTATTTATATGAAAATTAACCAGACTTTTCATATTTCTAAAAAAAGCCTGGTCGTTCTTTCCCTTTTACACTTTCAAATGTTTACGCACGGTCCATTTACTTCCTATAAATCCAATGCCAACTCCCAAAATAAATCCGATTGGCAACAAGGTTCTAAAGATCGTATCTGCCGGAATAAATTCCAACATAGAACCGATAAAATTAAATTGTTCTGCAACGTAAACTATGATCTTCTCATACAAAACATATAATAGTACCAGTGGAATTGCCGCTCCCACCAGACCAATGATCACACCTTCCACTACGAAAGGCGCCCGGACCAGATAGTCTGTTGCCCCGATCAATTTCATAATACCGATCTCTTCCTTACGAACAGTAATACCGGTAGTAATCGTATTGCTGATCAAAAAGACTGCTACGCATAACAATATTATGATGATTCCCACAGAAATATAACTGAGCAGTTTGTTAAAATCTGCCAGCGTATTGGCAACTGCTTCTGATTGTTTTACAGAACGGATCCCATCTACTGATTCCAGATACAGTACAAGAGATTTCTGCATGGAAACATCATTCAGATAAATCTCAAAGTTTGCAGAATTCATAAGAGGGTTATCATTATTAAAGCCTTCTGCTAACTGTTCACTTCCCTCAAAATATTCTTCTTTATAATAAGCCCAAGCTTCATCCGCGGAGACATATTTGTACTCTCGGACTTCTGCTCTCTTGCTGATATTCTTGCCAATCTCTTCAATCTGTTCCTCAGTAATCCCCTCATCAAAGAATACCGTAACTGCCACGCCCTCTTCTACTTCCTTCACCATTCCATTAAAATTAGAAATGATAATGTAGAAAAGTCCAAACATAAAAATACAAGCTGCCATAGTGGCAATAGAAGCCAGTGAGAACATCTTGTTCTGAAAAATATTCTTAATTCCCTGGCCTACAGAATAAAAAAATGTATTGATCCTAATCCTCATCGTCATAATCACCCTTGCTGTCACTTACGACAACACCTTTCTTTATGGTAATTACGCGCTTTTTCATGACCTTAACGATCTCCATATTATGTGTGACTACAATTACAGTAGTACCCTTCTGGTTGATCTCTTCCAGAAGCTTCATAACTTCCCAGGCATTGTTGTTGTCCAGGTTTCCGGTAGGTTCGTCTGCCAGAAGAATGGATGGGTCATTGATCAGAGCTCTGGCGATCGCCACTCTCTGCTGTTCTCCACCGGATAATTCCTTCGGATAAGAACGATATTTTGCAGCCAGTCCCACCATGGATAACATAAGCGGAACTTTCTTCTTGATCTGACTATTCGGTGCTCCAACTACTTTCTGGGCAAATGCCACATTCTCATATACATTCCGATCTTTCAGTAATCTAAAATCCTGGAATACTACACCGAAATTTCTGCGGAACATAGGCACCTGGTGATGACGGATCTTCTTAAGTTCCTTACCATTAATGGTGATCGTTCCTTCTGTTGGTTCCAGTTCTTTCATTAATAATTTAATCATAGTAGACTTTCCGGAACCACTATCACCTACTACGAACACAAATTCTCCATCTTCAATTTCAAGATTTACATCATTAAGTGCCGGAATCCCGGCAGAATAAGCCTTGCTGACATGTTCAAGCTTAATCATTTCAATCTCCTTACATTAGTAATCCAGCGACTCCATATATTTCATATATTTGACAACCATGAGCGCGATCTTAAATGTAATAGCATCCTCGAAAACTCTTAGATCCAATCCTGTACTCTTCTGTAATTTATCAAGACGATATACCAGGGTATTTCTATGAATGTAAAGCTGACGGGAAGTCTCGGAAACATTCAGGCTGTTCTCGAAGAACTTATTAATAGTAGATAAAAGTTCCTCATCAAATTCATCCGGTGATTTTCCGTCAAAAATTTCTTTGATAAACATCTTACAAAGAGGGATTGGAAGCTGATAGATCAAACGTCCGATTCCTAACTGTGAGTATGCGATCACATCTTTATCTTCAAAGAAGATCTTTCCTACGTCTAATGCCATTCTGGCTTCTTTGTAAGAACGGGATACTTCCTTTAATTCATTCACGATCGTTCCGTATGCCACATGAACATTGCTGTCCGGATCCGGGCGGAACAAGTTAATGATCACTTCTGCTGTCTTGCTTAAGTCGCTATAGGTTTCATTCTCCGCTAATTCTTTTACCACAATGATATTCTTCTCATCTACTGCAGTAACGAAGTCCTTGGATTTCGCGCCAAAAAGACTGCGGATCTTCTCCAATTCATTGCCATCTTTCTCACGATTGGTCTCAACGATAAAGACAACTCTGCGAACTTCTACTTCAATATGAAGTTTCTTTGCTCTGTTATAAATATCAACTAAAAGCAGGTTATCTAACAAGAGGTTCTTGATAAAGTTATCCTTATCAAAACGCTCTTTATAAGCCACCAACAGATTCTGGATCTGAAAGCTGGCAATCTTACCAATCATGTACACATCTTCGCTCTCCCCACGAGCCAAAAGAATATATTCCAACTGATAATCATCAAACACCTTAAAGAACTGACATCCCCCTACCACCTGGCTGTCTGCCGGTGATGCCACAAAGGACTGTGCCGGTCCAATAAATTGTTCAGCTTCCGGGAACGTTGCTGCCAGAACTTTGCCTTCTACGTCAATGACGCAAAGATCTGTTCTGCTTATCCCCTTCAGGCCATCTATTGTATTTTGTAAAATCTGGTTGGAAATCATATAATCGTCTCCTTCTCCCCGTTTTTTTGCGTTTTGCATAAATACCATATTCTATTTTATAGCATAAACACAAAAAAATAAAGAGGAAAAGTGCATTTTTTTATGCATTTCCTCTTTATTTTTTTATAAAAGTTAGTCAGATTGCACCATTTTTTCTAATTTCTTCTTGCGGATCACCCTCTGGATCTTACCTCGAAGGCCTTTTCTCTTGCCTGTAAACTTCCCCATTTCCATTCCATACCACAGGCTCGCAGAGATCTTATCCCTATAATCTAACAGAAAATATTCCTGCATCGGGGATGGCAGAAGTCCGATCAAAACATCCGCAGATGCTGTATTGATCTCATTAATGATAGCATCCCAATCCACACTGCAGTTCTCTGTAGCTTCCATTCCTACGACTTTGATCTTCGGATAATCTTCCAGCAAAATATCTAAAACCATCTGCATACGTTCTTCGGTCTCTCCCAGAAGAAATATCTTCTTCTCGCTCCGTTCCAGGTACTTCATGAACTGAAAGAAAAATTCATTTCCTTCAATCTCACGCTTTCTCTGGAAGGTTACCTGACCGGCAGTTTCCAGAATACCGTTCTCTACGATTATCGTATATCGCAAGCTATCAATCGCTTCCCGTACCCGTTCATCTTCTTTCGCAAGAAGGATATTCTTCATGGAAATCTCCCCAATGGTACAGAAAGTATTTTCTTCCAGCTCTTTTTCCAGCTTAAGTATCATTTCCCGGACGGTATAGTTATCCAGTTGTATTCCTGCTATATCAATCTTTTTAATCATAATCGTCCACTCTAATTATTTTTAGTCATAAGGTAAATCATTATAACAGGGATTGTTTTATTTTGCAAGTTCTGCTTGTATTCGCAACACATCATTTCACAAGCTTCATGTATCAGTCAGTCACTCGTTATTTATATTTGTCCGACAATTTCAGACAATTAATTCCATTTTTTTACATTTAAAAAGTCAATTCCTTTTGAAAAATTTTTTATATTTTTGAAAACTTTATCAGAAGTCACCAAAACATCCGTTTGTTTTTTCAGGTTTTTTGCCTCTGAAAAAACTCATAAATTTTGTGGATAAAGTGAATAACTTCGTGTATAACTCATTTTTTCGATATTTTCGGGCTTTTAATTGTGGATAACTTTCCATAAAAATATAATCTAAATTTGTCACTTTCTGTTTTATCTCCACAAATTTGTGCATTTTGTATATTCGCCCTTTTCCATCAAATCTCCCTGTTGCAAATCTTATTATATTTTCTAATTTTTCAAACAATTCTGAATTTCATAATAATATAAAGTCACGTGCGACGTTAGATGGAATTCCATATAAATTGCCTAATCTCGCAAACACCCAACCGGGACAACATAAACTCCATCTTCTCTCCGATATGCATAATCTCCCACGGCTGTCAAAACCATTAAAAATGCTGGTGCTTTCATTTTATCTGTATTCACTTTATTCCCCAAAGTCTTCAACGTAGTAGCACCGTGTTCTATAGATTCTTCTCCACCAAGCTTTATCTCTATAAGTCCGTAACTACCATTTCTAAGATGAATGACCGCATCACATTCCAGCCCCGTTTTATCACGATAATGATATACACTTCCACCAAGAGCATCTGCATATACCCTCAAATCCCTTACACACATTGTCTCAAATAGCAATCCAAATGTTTCCAAATCTCCTATTAAATCATTCGGATCAAGTCCCAATGCCGCTACGGCCACAGACGGATCAATATAATATCTTGTATCCGAAGTACGAATTGCTGTTTTAGAACGAAGATTTGGATTCCATGCCGGCATATCTTCTATAACAAATATCTTCTTTAATGCATTTACGTATGACATTACAGTATCCTCATCCAGAGAATCCACATCATTTGCTTGCATATCTGCTTTCAGCATCGCATTTGAAACCTGCGCACCTTGATTTCGGGCATAAGAACGCATTAGCGTCTTCACCCTTTCTATATCTCTCTTAATGCCATCTACTCTGGATATATCCTGATTTATAATTGCATCATAATAATCATAAGCTTGCTCTAATGCAATATCATCCTCCAAGAAGGTCGCACGAGGCCACCCTCCTCTACACACCAAAAAGGCAATTTTTTTCAAGTCCAATGCGTTAATTGCTGCAATTTGTTCCGGTGCGTTAAATAAATCTGTTAATCTCACACTTCCATTTGACTCTCCCGACTCAAAAAGACTCATCGGCCGCATCAGCACCCACGCAAATCTTCCAGTTCCAGTATGTTGTATTGCATCAGAATCCGCCGGAACCGCCGAACCCGTTAAAATAAATTGCCCTTCTTCATTTCTATGATCTACTTCATAACGAACCGCATCCCATAGTTTAGGTGCAATCTGCCATTCATCAACTAACCTTGGTACTTCGCCTTCTAATAATAACGAAGGATTAATATCTGCCAACATCATATTCTGCTTCAAACTATCCGGTTTTGACATATATAAAACACTTTTTGATAGTTCTTCAGATGTTGTGGTTTTCCCACACCACTTTGGTCCCTCAACTAAAACTGCTCCTTTTCCTCTTAACTTTCTCTGTATCAATTCATCAGCAATTCTTTTCTTATACTCTTTCATCAATCCCCTCCACCGATACTCTTTCCATCTGAACTTTCTCATTACTAAAACTCAAAAACTTTATCTTTTCATTATTCCTTTGAGTCATATTATACCCACTTATATCATTTTTATCAATCCTTTTCGGTTGTTTGGCATTATTTTGTTCGGTTATTTGGCATTATTTTGTTCGGTCGTTTGGCACTGTTTTGTTCGGTTATTTGGCACTATTTTGTTCGGTTATTTGGCACTATTTCGTTCGGTTATTTGGCTTTTTGTCAATCTCTGACCATATGATGTTAACTAATGACATATTTCCTATATCATAAAAATGCACTACGTGCAAATAATGCGCATTTTCTTGAGTCTTTCTGAAATTCCGCTCAAAAACAACACTCTGCTCGACTTATTTGGACATATGCAGTAAAAACCAGCAAAAACCTTACCATTTTTCTAAAAATTTTGGTCATGGGAGAAAAGTTTTTTCTGCATATGTGAAATGAAGCCGCATAAAATTAAACGCCGGTAAAAAAGTGTGCTGAGCACACTCTCAGCTCCCCTGCCCCTCAATCTTGAGGGGTGGGGTTTTTCTTTACTCCATTTTGTTATAAAATTCTCTTATGAGTATCTTACAAGACATCTTTAATGATTATTATGAACATATGA
>JAGAOC010000059.1 GCA_017623935.1 Agathobacter sp.
AGCAGTTGCGCAGGAGACAGTAGCACAGCAGGCTACGGAAACAGTTGCGCAGGAGACAGTAGCACAGCAGGCTACAGAAACAGTTGCGCAGGAGACAGTAGCACAGCAGGCTGCAGAAACAGTTGCACAGGAGGCAGTAGCGCAGCAGGTTGCAGAAGCAGTTGCACAGGAGGCAGTAGCGCAGCAGGTTGCAGAAGCAGTAGCGCAGGAAACAGTTGTGCAGCAGGTTGCAGAAGCAGTAGCGCAGGAGGCAGTAGCGCAGCAGGTTGCAGAAGCGGTAGGCCAGGAAGAAGTAGCACAGCAGGTTGCAGAAGCAGTAGCGCAGGAGGCAGTAGCGCAGCAGGGAACACAGGCAGCACCTCAGCCGGGGATGGCGCAGAATGGTACACCGGTTTGGAATGGAGCACCTGTGGTAGAAAAAGAGAAAAAGAAACCTTCTAAGCTGATATTTGCCATCATAGGAGGAGCAGCAGTTATCTTTCTTTTAGCAGTTGTCTGCGCAGTATTTATCTTTAGTCAGATCTTTAGCCAGGGTAGTGATCGTTATGCAGTATATATAAAAGGCGATAAGATCATGTATACCAATGATGTGACCAAAGATAAGGAAGCAATGGAAATTTGTGAAGTGCGTGCAGATTCTTCTGATTATTGGTATTACTATGCAGTTCAGCTTACAGAAGACAATAAGTATGTGTATTTCTACGATAAAGTAGATAGTTCTGGAACTGGCAGACTCTGTAGGATCGAGACAAAGAAGATCAGCTCTAATACAGACAAAAATGAAAAAAATATTGAAGAGATCAGCTCCAATGTAATCAGCTATAGTGTGTTAGAGGATTCTGATCAGGTTATATTTAGAAAAGAAAACGGAAGATTAGTATTTTTAGATGGAAAGAAAGAGATTGATGTTGATAGTAATGTTACTTCTTTCTATGTAGATACGGAACATAACACCATTCTTTACAGCAAAGACCAGGACGAAATGGAATTATGTGTATACAATATCAAGTCCGGTGAAAGTGAAGAGATCGATAGTGAGATTAGTTACATCAATTATATGTCTGATTCTGATTTTATTTTATATTCAAAAGATGAATCTGAAGATGGAGATGGAACTCTTTATGTTGCAAATGGAAAAGGCGAGATAAAAGAAATCGCAGAAGATGCCTTTTTTGAGGCTTTTGATGCAGAAACAGGAAATATCTATTATCTGCAGAAGGAAGAGAATTCTGTATCCCTCTACTCTTATGTAAATGATACTTATGCTGAGGGAGATGCAAGCCTTACTCAACCGGAAACAAAGAACTATTTGAGTGGTGCAACAGAGCAGGATGCTATGTCAGAATATGACTATAATTATTATGTGGTAGAGCATCCGGAATATAAGGATAATTACTATAATTGGTTGAGCTATGATTCCAATGTGGGACTGTATTATACATATAAATATAGCGAGAATGATCTAGGAGAATATCAGAGTGAATTATTCTTTTATGACAGTACATTACAACAGTGGTATCGTTATGACCAGGCTGCTTTTACTAAGGATTACGAAGCTTATGAGGATGCTGCAGATCGAATTGAACTGAGAGCAGAATTAAAAGAAGAAAATTATGAATGGACTTCTTATAATCTTTATTGTTATGAAAAAGGCGGAGATTCCGTTCTTGTTGCTGAAAATATAGATCGTTATTCAACTACTGTAGATGCAAAAAGTCAGATTGCGATCTATGAAAGAATGGATATCTCTGAAGTGGAAAAAGTTTCTATCGATGAGATCTATGGCACTTACAGTGTTCGAGAACGGATTGAAGAATCCATGGACAATGAAGGTGAATGGTACTATAGAGTCGCTGCAGGAGAAGAGAACGAGCTTGATGTAGAAGGTGCCTTTGGAGAAATCGATATCTCCGATAATTGCAAGAATGTAGTGATCTCTTCTGATTATACAGAAAGCGGAAGTATTCTGACCTTGTTTGAAGTGAAAAATAATCAGCTTGAGAAGAAAGAAGAAATTTCTGATAGCGCACAGGCTGCTTGTTGGGTAGATAATAAATTCTATTATTATAAAGATGTAGATGATAATTATAATGGAGATCTTTGCTATTACCAGAATGGTAAAAATGAAAAGCTCATTAAGAACATTTATGTGGGAATGGTAAAACTCTATTCAGGAGACCAATACCTGTGCATGAGTGATTATAGCTACGGTGGAGCAGATCTGAAAGTATATGATTCTAAGGGCGAAAGTGAAAAGATCGCAAGCAGTGTTAGCAATTATACATATATTGAAAAAGACTGCATCTTATATATAAAAGATAGCGATCTGTATGCGTATATAGGCAAGGATGAAAGCTTGAAATTAGAAAGAAATATTACAACATATTTCTGTAAGTCAGCAGAAGGAACAGATATCTACTAAAAAGGAGAAGGCCTATGTTTTGTAGAAAATGTGGACAGGAGATAATGCAGGGGGCAAAATTCTGCACCAAATGTGGAACGCAGGTACAGCCAGTGCCACAGCAGGCACCGCAGATGAATCCAAATGTACAGCCAGTGCCACCACAGGCGCCTAAGAAGAAAATTGGTGCAGGAGCGATCATTGGTATCATTGTAGGGGCAATTGCTCTGCTGTTGGTGATCGGAGTTGTGCTTTGGATGGTATTGGCAAAAGACGGCGGCTCAGACAAAGATGACTCTGATTCAGATAACAGGAATCATAGAGTGGAAGAAACTGAAAAAGCGGACAGCGAAAGTGCTTCTAAAGATACAGAAGAAGTGTCTGTAACAGAGTCTGTTGGAGAAGAAGTGGAGGGAACTGAAACCATCCGCGAGGACTCTACAGAGTCAGGTAGTATGGTGGAGCAGTCCATGACTTTAGAACAGTATGCAGAGCGCCTGAATATATGTAATCTGGATGGCAGTCAATATGATTATTACGAAGACGAAAATATTGGTGGGGCTTATGTGACCAGCGGATTAAAAGGAGTAAGCGGCTACCTTGCTTATCAGATCCTGGATTTAGATGGAGATGGATCAGAAGAATTATTAGCTTTCCAGTTACAGGAAAATGCAGAGAATGGTAATGATATTTTAGTTCAGGTATATGAAAACAGGGAAACAGAGATCGTACTGGCAGATGCAACTGTGATCGCAGGATATCTTCTTGGGACTTCATGCGACAAAGCCGAGATCCGTATGTTGGTAAAAGATCAGAGATATATCTGTCTGGATTATGAACAGCTTACCTTTTTAGCGGCAGACGGATTGTCCCTTGGAATGAGAGTATTTACTTATAATGGAACAGAATTAGAAGAATACCTGACCTATGATGTGGCAGGATCTAGTCTGGAAGACACAGGACGTTACGCTACAGATACCTTACAGAAATTAAGAGCCATGAACCTGCCTAAGTCAGCAGAAAACTTGGAGTTAAGAGATACTTTCTCCTTCTGTGTGGCGGATACTGGACTTGATGTGTTGGCAAAGATCCGTGTAGATAACAGCTATTCTTATAGCAACTTTTCTGAGCAGACCTCTGCGCCGGTGGCAACCTGTTACCTGATCAGTGGCAGATCAAAAGCGCAGGAGTATATACTGCCGAATAGTTCGGAAACATATTTAACAGCCCAGGATTTAGAAGGCTTAAGTAAGGCAGATCTTCGTATTGCCCGAAATGAGATCTATGCCCGTTATGGATGGGTCTTTGAGGATGAAACCTTACGGCAGCATTTTGAGAGCCAATCCTGGTATAAGACCGGAGATTTTGGAACTGTCAGCGATGATCAGCTTACAGAACTCGAAAGAGCTAATAGGGATCTCATTATTAGTTTCGAGTAGAAAAAATAAAATGTAGTAAAATAGAGCATATCATAACAGATTTTCAGTTATGGTATGCTCATTTTGTTTGCTAGAATTCGGGGAGCAAAAGATACAATTTAGATACATCTTTTGTTATAATAGTAAGATAAAGCAGTTACGAAGGAGGCACTCATGATTCAGATACTTGTAGTAGAGGATGAGAAGGCAATCTCGGATCTGATCCGGCTGAATCTGACCAAAGCAGGATATGGAGTGACAACAGCATATACAGGTATGGAGGCGGCGGATATTCTGGAAACAGAGAATTTTGATCTGATCATTTTAGACGTGATGTTGCCGGAATTGGATGGATTTGAATTGATGGAATATATCCGACCTTTGAAAATTCCGGTTATTTTTTTGACGGCGAAGAATTCACTGGAAGATCGAATGAAGGGACTGACCTCGGGGGCAGAGGATTATATGGTCAAACCTTTTGAGATCGTAGAACTTTTGGCAAGAGTCAATATTATTTTACGGAGATATAATAAGGCGCAGAATCGACTTATCTTTGAGGATATAGAAGTAGATGTGGAGAATCAGACCGTAACCCAGAATGGGAAAGAAGTGGAACTTACCATGAAAGAATGGGAACTTCTGGTGCTTCTTATGAGAAATCAGAACATTACTCTTTTTCGAGAGAGGATCTATGAAGAGATCTGGGGAAGTGAGTATTCTTTGGAATCAAGAACTTTAGATCTTCATGTACAGAGACTTAGGAAGAAGCTGGATTTTAAGGATTGCTTGAAAACCGTTTTTAAAGTAGGCTATCGTCTGGAAACAAGAGGGAACCAATGAAATTCCGATATAAAGTATTGATCATTAATATCATATTGTTGTCCATCAGTTTGGGTATCATCGGGTATCTGATGATCCGAAAAAATTTTGATC
>JAGAOC010000060.1 GCA_017623935.1 Agathobacter sp.
GATGAAACAGCAGTATGAGTTCTTCTTGGGGGATAACAGGGAGCAATGATGACCAGATCAGGTTGATGGCATTTTGATGGCAAAAGGTTTCTGGTCTGATGTGAACGAAGGTTAGAATGATAGATGCAGGCAGTGATAAAAAGCGGTAGGAGCTTTTTCAGTGAAAAGAAGTCTGCAATATCAAGAAAACAGGAGCTTATTATCATGGACAGGAACTCAAGAAGATATCAAACTGCAACAGGAGGAAGCAGGCGGCGCAGAAGTCGTAAACAGCGGCAGAGACAGATCCGCAGGATCATGCTGGCATGTATGTTTGGGATCATATGTCTTACTATTTTTCTACTGTGGAATCTTTTTACAATGATTGCGAGAATATCTATGCCGGATGGAGAAGAGAGAAAAGAAGTTGCTTTGCAGGGGAATATGGAAGAGGATTCCAGCCAGCTTTTAGAAGAAATTCATTTGGATGAAGAAGTCCTTGCCGGTGGAGAAACAACCATCTATAAGCAACTGCAAAAGTTCGCAGACAAGAATGATTTTTCTGTGAATGAATATCCAGAGGAATTAATTGAACTGATCCAGAAAAATGCAGACACAGAAGAATTTGTCTTAAATTATCCTCTCAAGAAAGGAACTTTTTCTAGAGACGTTTTGACGGAATATCTGGATACCGAAAAAGTTCCACTGTTCATGCAGTGGGACGAGCGATGGGGCTATTACGAGTATGGAAGTAATGTTCTTGGATTAACAGGATGTGGACCTACTTGTCTTTCCATGGTAGCCTTGTATCTGTTACAGGATCCTCAGATGACCCCTTTGTATGTAGCAGAATATTCCGTTAACAATGGCTATTGCGTACCGGGAAGCGGAACATCCTGGAACTTAATGTCTGAGGGAGCAAGAGGTCTGGGACTTACCGTAAGAGAAGTTTCCTTGGATGAAGAGCAGATCAGAAAGAATCTAGAGGCTGGACGACCGATCATAGCCATTATGGGAGCGGGAGACTTTACAGATCAGGGACATTTTATTGTATTTTCTGGATGGCAGGATGGAAAGATTGTGGTAAATGATCCAAATAGTAGAACGAATTCCGCAAAATTATGGAGTTATGAAGACATTAAAAGCCAGATTCGGGGAATGTGGGCTTATAAAAAATAAAGAAATATTGCGGCACTTTGCCTTGTGTGTTACAATCATGGAAGATATGAACTTACAGGAACGAGGTTAAAATATGACGATACTTATTCAAAATGGCAGGATCATTAATCCTGCCACAGGAATGGATGAAGTGGCAGATCTGTATGTGGAAGAGGGCAAAGTCGCAGAGATCGGACAGTCCTTGAGCAAGCAGGCAGACAAGACCATTGATGCGAAGGGCTGTTTTGTTATGCCTGGATTTATTGATCTTCATGTACATTTCAGAGATCCGGGATTTGAAGCAAAAGAAGATATTTTTACAGGAATGAATTCAGCTGCCCATGGCGGTTATACTACAGTACTCACTATGCCAAATACCCGTCCGGTGGTGGACAACCCTGATGTGGTAAATTATGTGCACCAGAAGGCAAAAAGCGGCAACTGCATTAATGTGCTTCAGGTAGGTGCTATTACAAAAGGGCAGAGGGGCGAAGAGTTAGCAGATATTGAAGGCATGGCAAAAGCTGGAATTCCAGCCATCAGTGAAGATGGAAAGTCTGTTATGAATGCCCAGGTCTATCGTGAGGCTATGAAGATCGCAGCGAAGTTGAATATTCCGGTACTGGCTCACTGTGAAGATATTAACCTGGTAAATGGCGGCGTTATGAACGAAGATACAAAATCCGAAGAATTAGGTATGCCGGGTATTACCAATGCAGTAGAAGACATTATCATTGCAAGAGATATTATGTTAAGCAAAGAGACAGGAGCGCAGCTTCATCTGTGTCACTGTTCTACCGTAGAGTCTGTTAATATGGTAGAATCAGCCAAAAAAGGTGGGCTGAAAGTAACCGGTGAAGTGTGTCCTCATCATTTTACATTGACATCAGAGGATATTACGGAGTATGTACCTCAGATCGAAGCAGGGATCATGATCCCACAGGATACAGATGCAGATACCAACTATAAGATGAATCCGCCTCTTCGTACCAAAGCAGATGTGCTTCGGTTGAAAGAAGGTCTTCGGGACAATATCATGGATGTGATTTCCACAGACCATGCTCCTCATACGTTTAAGGAGAAGAATACTTCCATGAAAAAGGCACCATTTGGAATCGTAGGACTTGAGACTGCAGCTTGCCTGAATTATTCAGAGCTGGTTTTACAGGGATATCTTACTCCAATGCAGATGGCAGAGAAGATGAGTTCCAACCCAGCAAAAGTCATTGGAATCGACAAGGGAGATATTGCTCCAGGAAAAGTAGCAGATATCGTGATCTTTGATCCAAATGAGACATACAAGATTGATAAGAATACCTTCGCTTCCAAAGGACGCAACACTCCTTTCCATGGAAGAGAAGTAACTGGTAAAGTAAAATGCACTATCTGCAGTGGACGAGTTGTATACGAAGCATAAAATAAATCATAGAGAGGGAAATAACATGATCAACAAATTAGTAGACAAAATCAAGAAAACAAACGCACCAATCGTAGTAGGTTTAGATCCAATGCTTTCTTATGTGCCAGAGCATATTCAGAAGAAAGCTTTTGAAGAATTTGGGGAGACACCAGCCGGAGCTGCAGAAGCAATCTGGCAGTATAACAAAGCTATCGTAGATGCAACTTATGATCTGATCCCAGCTGTAAAGCCACAGATCGCTATGTATGAGCAGTTCGGTATCGAAGGTGTGAAAGCATTCCAGAAGACCGTAGATTACTGCCACGAAAAAGACTTAGTAGTTATCGGTGATGTAAAACGTGGAGATATCGGTTCTACTTCCGAAGCATATGCTACCGGACATCTGGGAAAAGTAACTATCGGAAGCAAATCCTACAGCACATTTAACGAAGATTTTGCAACAGTAAACCCATATTTAGGAACAGACGGAATCAAACCTTTCGTAGATGTATGTAAGGCAGAAAAGAAAGGAATCTTTATCCTTGTTAAGACCTCTAATCCATCCAGCGGAGAATTCCAGGATCGTCTGATCGACGGAAAAGCTTTATATGAGTGGGTTGGCGAAAAAGTTGCAGAATGGGGCGCAGATTGCATGGGCGATTCTTACAGCTATGTAGGAGCAGTAGTTGGCGCAACTTATCCAGAACAGGGCAAGATCCTTCGTAAAGTAATGCCAAAGAGCTTCATCTTAGTACCAGGTTACGGTGCACAGGGTGGAAAAGGAAAAGATCTGGTTCACTTCTTCAATGAAGATGGCTTAGGCGCGATCGTTAACTCTTCCAGGGGAATCATTGCCGCATACAAACAGGATATCTACAAAGAAAAAGGAATTACACCAGAGAATTTTGCAGATGCTTCCCGTATGGCAGTAGAAGATATGGTAGCAGATATCGCAGGAGCACTTCAGAATAGATAAAAAGAGGCGCCTCGAGCAGATAAAAGGAGCACTTCAGAATAGATAATAAAGGAGCAGTTATGGCTGAGAAATTTGAAGAATTGGCAGTAGTCTTATCCCAGAAAGAGATTGGAAATGGGATTTTTGATCTGCTGATCCAGACAGAAAATATTGCAAAAAATGCAAAAGCAGGACAGTTCATTTCTTTATACAGCAATGATTCTTCCAGACTTTTGCCAAGACCGATCAGTTTATGTGAGATCAATAGAGAAGAAGGAACTCTTCGTCTTGTTTATCGTGTGGCAGGAAAAGGAACTGACGAATTTTCCAAATTACAGGAAAAGGATACCATCCGTGTCTTAGGACCATTAGGAAATGGATTTGATTTAGGAGAAAAATCCGCATTTTTAATCGGAGGAGGAATTGGTATTCCACCGATGCTTCAACTGGCAAAAGAGTTAAAATGTGAAAAACAGATCGTTTTAGGATACAGAGATGAGCTTTTCCTCTTGGATGATTTTAAGGGCTTAGGAGATGTCTATTTTTCTACAGAAGATGGCAGTGCCGGAACCAAGGGAAATGTCATTGACGCGATCAAAGCAAACGGCTTAAAGGCAGATGTGATCTATGCTTGTGGTCCAACACCAATGCTTCGTGGATTAAAAGAGTTTGCCATTGAAAACGACATGGAATGTTATATTTCCATGGAAGAACGTATGGCTTGTGGAATCGGTGCCTGCCTTGCCTGTGTATGCAAGACAAAAGAAAAAGATCACCACACCAATGTGAATAACAAACGAATCTGTAATGAAGGACCTGTATTTAATGCCCGGGAGGTGGAATTATAATGAATACCAGTGTAAATCTGTGCGGTGTCACATTAAAGAATCCAGTAATGACAGCTTCCGGAACTTTTGGTTCAGGGGAAGAATACAGCGAATTTGTAGATCTTAATAAACTTGGCGCGGTAGTGACCAAAGGTGTTGCGAATGTGCCTTGGCCGGGAAATCCAACTCCACGAGTTGCAGAAGTGTACGGCGGAATGTTAAATGCAGTTGGATTACAGAATCCTGGAATCGATTTATTCTGCAAGCGTGATATTCCATTTTTAAAACAGTATGATACCAAGATCATTGTGAATGTCTGTGGAAAATCAGCTTCTGATTATTGTGAAGTTGTGGAACGTTTGGCAGAAGAGCCAGTGGATATGTTAGAGATCAACATTTCCTGCCCGAACGTAAAAGAAGGTGGTATTGCTTTTGGACAAGACCCAAAAGCGGTAGAAGCCATTACCCGAGAGGTTAAGAAACTGGCAAAACAGCCGGTTATCATGAAGCTCAGCCCAAATGTTACAGACATTACTGAAATGGCAAGAGCAGCGGAAGCCGGTGGTGCAGATGCCTTATCTTTGATCAATACTTTGACCGGTATGAAGATCGATATTAACAGAAGAAGTTTCGTTCTTGCAAATAAGACTGGCGGAATGTCTGGTCCAGCCATTCATCCGATCGCAGTCCGCATGGTATATCAGACCGCTCAGGCAGTTAAAGTTCCGATCATCGGAATGGGTGGAATCATGACTGCAGAAGACGCTATTGAGATGATCCTTGCAGGTGCTACAGCAGTTTCTGTTGGAACAGCAAACTTTGTAGATCCAAGAACTACCGAGAAAGTAGTGGCAGGAATCGAAGAGTACATGAGAAAATACCAGGTAAATGATATCAAAGAACTGGTAGGCGCAGTAAAATAAAGGAATTATAAAAAGAACCCCTTTCAAACAGCTTGTGGTAATTCACAAAACAGTTTGAAAGGGGGTTCTTTTTACTTTTTAGGAAATTCCTCTGGAATTCCTCAGAAAGTAAAAGACACTGCGTGTCAATTTATGAAATCTTTTTCGCTGGTAAAGAATCCAGTCGTTTCTCAAAGTCTTCCACTGGCAGAGGTCTGTCAAAATAGAATCCCTGAGCACGATAGCAGTTGTGCTTCTTAAGGAGTTTGACATGATCGATGGTCTCTACACCTTCCACGATACATTTCAATCCCATATCATTAGATAAAGAGATCAGATGTTTCAGCATGACGTATTTTCGAGGCTGAGGGTCATTGGAAGCTGGAAGGAAAGTCCGGTCAATCTTTAAGACGTTCCAAGGAAGCTCCTGTATCAGTTTCAAGGAAGAGTAGCCAATTCCAAAATCATCAACGGAAGTGCTGATTCCATGATCTAAAAGTCCATAAGAGATCGTCTTTAAATTTGTAAAATTCACATCTGTTGTTGTCTCTGTTAATTCTACTTCTATGTATTTGTGTGGAACTTCATATTTATCTACGATCTCCAGGATCTTCTGTAACAATTCTTCATTAATGGTATGGCACCGGGAAAGATTCACAGAGACTTTCACTACGTGGCGTCCTTCATCCAGCCATCGGCGGATGTCCTGACATACATGTTCTAACATATAAAAATCCAGAGCACAGATATCACCGGTCTGTTCAAAAACGGGGATGAATTCGCCTGGGGAGATCATTTTGCCATTGTGGAACCAACGGCAAAGCGCTTCCGCACCATTCATATGATAATTTTTTAAATCTACTTTTGGCTGATAATATACTTTAAATTCTTCCTGCTCCATTGCAGATGGAAACAGACTGATATAATCGTCTTCTGTAATAGGTTTTGCTCCCAAATTGCTATTGGCTGGTTTGGAACCAAAACCGCCAGCAGGGAAGGTGTTCTCGGAATCAGATACTTCCAACTGAGGAATACGAATGGAAGAGCATAAAGTTCCCTCTGGGGATTTCTCCAAGGTAATAAAACCGGACATTTGGTGAACCAGGAGACGAACCATGGTAAGCCCCAGGGCATTTTCGTTCATACAATCCAGGTATAACTTGTCGTTGGTAATATATTGCTGGAAAGATTCAATCTCATCATCATCTATTATGTCATCCAGGATCTTAATCTGGAATTGGAGCATGGTTGCATAGGATTCTTTATAACAGGATACATGAAGATGAATCTTGGTACAGTTGGTAAAATGCTGCAGGGTCTGGCAGAGCTTGCTGATGATCTGACTGATCCTTGCTGCATCTCCTAACAGATACTGTGGAACTGTTGGATCTGTAGTAAAGGTTATATCCAGATGTTCGTGTCCGGATAAGGATCTTGTATAGTCAATGGCATTTTTGACATAATCCCGGATCTGGTATTTTCCTTCCACTAATTCCACACTTCCATCTGCCAGTCGGATATAATCCATAGCATCTTCCACGTTCGAAAGGATCTTTTTGCCGTGAGAATCAATTTCTGTGGCAATCTTGATAATGGCATCGGTATCTTGGGATTCCATAGCCTGATCTAAAGAGTCCAGCCAGTCCTTCATATTCTCCCGGATATCTTCACTGACATCCATAAGAAACATAGATTGAGAACGGGCTGCCCGTTCTAATTTATTGCTTTTCTGCAGAGAGCAGTAGTTATGGTATGCCAGATTTGAGAAAATCTGGGCAATTTCCATGAGAAATTCTGCGGCTTTCTCTACAGATTCTTTGTCCATTAATTTGGTTTCTTTGGCTGCTGCCAGGTATTCATCCGGGTCAATGCCAAGTTCACAAGCAGTCTGCCGGATCTTTTCGGCATCGATAGGCGCAGTGCGAACCTGTCCACCGAGAAAGCTGCCTAAAAGCTTGCCTTCTAACATAATAGGGGCGGCGAAATCCGTTAAACCGGCATGGCAGGTGTAGACTGCCGGCTTGCCTTCAAGCAGGGATGAAATAGCGCCATTTCTGGCACATTCTTCGCAACGCTTGCTGCCAAGAGAAGATTCTCGGGTCATATCTCCACAGAAACGGGTAAATCCACTTCTTCTTGTGACTGGAATTCCATTCTCATCCGTTGTGTTGGCGGCTATTCCTGTAAAACGGGAAAAACTGTCTTGAATCTGTTGTAACACCTGTACATCAAGTAAGTCTGTTAGTTGAAGTCCTTCCATATAGTATCTCCTGAAAAATTTATGTAAAATTTGCATAGTTTTTTATGTGAAAATGAATATTAACACAACAATTCTACCATATTTTACTGAAAATAACAAGATAGTATAGCAAGTTGTAATGGATTATTTGAAATAGAGAAAAGTATCGCAGAAGTTGACAAAAGATCGGAAAGTTTCCTTTGACTCTCTTGTGGTAGAGAAAGATTTTGGATAAGATAGATTTACAAGAAAACGCATATGCAGGAAAATGCATGTGCAAGAATTGCCGCATGAAGGCAGTTGCATATAAAAGAACCTTAATATGGAAGGGGACAATATGGAAGGATTAAATTTATCAGATAATATCATAAGATTTCGTCGTGAAAGGAAGATTACCCAGGAGCAGTTGGCTGATTTTTTGGGAGTGACGAAAGCATCGGTTTCTAAGTGGGAAACAAAGCAGAATATGCCGGATGTGGTGTTGCTGCCGAGAATGGCATCCTTTTTTGATGTATCAGTGGATGAATTATTAGGGTATGCACCTCAGTTATCCAAGGAACAGATTCAGAAAATCTATCAGGAATTATGTGATGATTTTGCGCAGATGGATTTTGAGACGGCTATGCAAAAAAGCAGAAAACTGGTTCGGGAATATTATTCTTGTTATCCGTTTTTAAGTCAGATCGTAGTTCTGTGGATGAATCATTTTATGATATCGCCTAAAGATGGCGGAAGGGATGTCTTAGAGGAAGCGATCGCACTTTGCGACCATATTTCAGAACATTGTAAGGACATTGGGATCTGTAATGATGTGATACAGTTAAAAGCAAGCCTGTTTTTGCAGTTAGGAAGAGCCCAGGAAGTCATAGAGTTGTTAGAAGATCTTTACGATCCCCGCAGAATATCCAGAGGTGGAGAAGCGATTCTGGTACAGGCTTATCAGATGACAGGGGGTAAGGAGAAGGCGGACAGTTATAACCAGATCTTTATGTATCTGCAGATTTTAAGTCTGGTTGGAAGTGCAACTCATCACATGACAATTCATGGTGATGATCTTTCCATATGTGAAGAGACTTTTCAGAGAATACAACAGATCATTCAGGTATATGAACTGAAAGATTTGAATTTTAATATAGTTGTGCTAGCCAATTATCAGATGGCAATCATTTACTGCACTCATGGACAACACAAAAAAGCGTTGCCATTACTCAAAGAGCTGGTGGAACTTACGGTGGAATGGCTTGGTAGCGAGAATTCGGTGCTTCATGGAAATGAGTATTTTGATCAATTGGATTACTGGATTGAGCAACTGGATCTTGGGGGCAATGCGCCAAGAAATAAGAAATTCGTTTATGAAAGCCTGGTAGGGATGTTGAATAGTCCTTGTTTTACGCCATTGCAGGAAGAAAAAGAATTTATGGAGCTAAAGAAGATCGTAGCAAGAGAAGGAGAAAAAGAATGGAAAAATTAATGGAAATGTTACCTTTTTTACTGCCACTGTTGATCGTGGAACTGATCTTATTGATCGTGGCGTTGCGCCATATTTTGACGCATGACACTTACAAAAGAGGAAACAGAATTCTGTGGATTGTGGTGGTCATTGTGGGCATGAATTATGTAGGTCCTATCGCCTATTTCCTGTTGGGAAAGGAGGAGGCATAAATGGACATTTTACAATTCTCCCAGGTGCAGAAATCTTTTGGTAGTAGGCAGGTCTTAAAAGATATTACTTTTTCTGTGCCGGAACATAGTATCTTTGGATTTATTGGACCGAATGGAGCAGGAAAGACCACTTCTATGAAGATTCTTCTGGGTTTATTGAAACCAGATGCAGGAAAGATCACTGTATGCGGAAAGACAGTAACCTTTGGACAGAATGAGACCAATCAGTACATCGGTTACCTGCCGGATGTACCGGAATTTTATGATTTTATGACTCCAAGAGAATATCTGATGTTCTGCGGAGAGATTACGGGGATGCCTGTTAAGGAAGCGAAGGAAAGAGCCGAAGAACTTCTTATTATGGTAGGGCTGGATCAGGAGAAGAGGCGGATCAAGGGATTTTCCAGGGGAATGAAGCAGCGTTTGGGAATCGCTCAGGCACTTTTTAACAGACCACGGCTTTTGATCTGTGATGAGCCTACTTCTGCGCTAGATCCAATTGGGCGCAAAGAGATCTTGGATATTTTGGTGCAGGCAAAAAAAGAAACAACAGTTATCTTTTCTACCCATATTTTATCAGATGTAGAGAGGATCTGTGATAAGATTGCTTTTCTTCATCAGGGTGAGATTGTATTACAGGGAGATCTGGCAGAGATCCTTAGTGCGAAGACTTCCGGGAATGTAGAAATTGAGTTTCAGAAAAAGGAAGAGACAAAACGGTTTACAGAGGCTTTTCCGGGATGGAAAGAGAACACCGCCTTTAAGGTGTATTATGAGAGAAAATCCGAAGAAGAGAGAGTTGCCATGCTGGAATTTATGGCAAAAGAGAAGATCTATCCTGTACGATTTGAGCAGTTAGAGCCGGATCTGGAAGATGTATTCATGGAGGTGGCTGGAAAATGAGACAATTAACGGCTTTTATCAAAAAAGAGTGTAGAGAACATTATCGTTCCGGTAAAATATGGATCTTGGCTATTGTGTTCGTATTGTTTGGAATCATGAATCCTGCCATGGCAAAGCTGACACCATGGATGATGGAAATGGCTTCTGAATCTCTGGAAAGCAGCGGACTTTCTTTGCAGGCTACGCAAGTGGATGCTCTGACATCATGGACACAGTTTTACAAAAATGTTCCCATGGCAATGATTATTTTTTTGCTGATGTTTGCAGGGATCTTTACAAGAGAATATGAAAAAGGAACCTTGATCAATATGTTGACGAAGGGATTGGCGCGCTGGAAAGTGGTGTTGGCAAAATCCCTTGTGGAAGCAAGTATCTGGGGAATAGGTTATCTTCTTATGTTTGGAATTACATATGGATACAATGCTTATTTCTGGGATAATTCGATCGCAGAACACATTGAATTCAGCGCCTTATGTCTTTTTATGTTTGGACTCTGGGTGATCTCTCTGGAAGTGTTGATCTCTGTTATGGTAACCACAACTTCTTCCGTTACACTATTTACGGTGGGAATCATAGGAGTTCTCTATTTTTTCAGTATGATCGGAAAAGTGAAAAAATTCCTTCCAGTACAGCTTTTAAGTGCAGGAGAACTTCCTATGGGAAGTGGCAACCTGGGGGATTATCAGATGGCTCTGATCTTGGTGGCGGTACTTATAGTGGTGCAGTTTGTGGCAGCAGTGCTTTATTTTGACCGGAGAGGAAATTTATAAACGTTTATTAGACAATGCTCGGATACTGTGAGTTGTATCCGGGCTGTTTTTTTATTATAATAAATAGAATAACGCATTGAAAAATCTCATAGGTGATGGCGTGGTTGTAGGTTGTCTATGGGGTTGAGAAGGCAGAAAGTATAGGGCGCAAATATGAGAAAACAAACAAGAATAAACGATAACTGGTATTTTTCAAAAGAAGCAAAAGAAGTGCCAGCGGCTCTTCCGAAGGACTGGCAGGAAGTAACGCTTCCGCATACCTGGAATGGAACCGACGGACAGGACGGTGGAAACGATTATCATAGAGGAACCTGTTATTATGCCAAGGAGTTAACGAGAGAAGAGTTTGAAAATGAAATCTCCTATTTAGAGTTTGAAGGTGTCAATTCTTCCGCAGAAGTTTACTGGAATGGAGAAAAACTGGCAGTCCACCATGGAGGTTACTCAACCTTTCGGGTTGGGTTGAAGAACATACAGGAGAAAAATCTTCTTGTGGTGGCAGTGGACAACAGTGTCAATGATTTTGTATATCCACAGAATGCAGATTTTACCTTTTATGGGGGAATCTATCGTGGAGTAACACTCATTGGTGTAAACGAAGATCATTTTGAACTGGATCATTACGGAACACCGGGGTTCAAAGTGACCCCAGTGGTCAAAGATGATTCGGCTATGGTAGAAGTGGAAGCCTTTGTGCAGGCAAAGGAAGGCTATCAGGTGGAATTTCAGATCTATGACGCAGCAGGAGCCCTGGTGGGAAGTAAGACGGGAGAAGAAAGTAGCCAGCAAACGGCAGATGGCGGCAAGTGCACTGGGGAAGACGTCGGAAAGTTTGCAGCGTTGGAATCTCTGGCGGTTAGTGCGGAATTTGTGATACAACAGCCTCACTTATGGGATGGCGTAGACGATCCTTATTTGTATACAGCTAAGGCAAAGCTTCTCAAAAATGGCGAAGTGCAGGATGAGGTAACTGCACCTTTCGGGTGTAGAACGATTAACTTCGATCCGGAAAAAGGCTTCTTTTTAAATGGAAGATCGTACCCTCTGCGGGGCGTGTCCCGTCATCAGGACAGACCGGAGATTGGAAATGCCCTTACACTGGAACATCATAAAGAGGATATCGACCTGATCTTAGAAATGGGAGCCAACACCATTCGATTGGCTCATTACCAGCATGCAAAAGAATTTTATGATCTTTGCGATCAGAAAGGACTGATCGTCTGGGCGGAGATCCCTTACATTACTACCCATATGTCAAAAGGCAGAGAGAACACCATTTCCCAGATGAAGGAGCTTATCATCCAGAATTACAATCACCCATGTATTGTGACCTGGGGACTTTCCAATGAGATCACAGGGGGCGGAGCGAAAGATAAGAGCCTGTTGGAAAATCACTATGAATTAAATGATCTGGTGCATAAGATGGATCCTACCAGACCAACTACCATGGCAGTCATTACCATGTGTGACATGGATGAAGAGATCGTGCATATTTCGGATATCGTTTCTTATAACCATTATTTTGGATGGTATGGAGGAACGGTGGATATGTATGGTCCATGGTTCGATAAGTTCCATAAGAAATACCCGAATAAAGCCATTGGTATCAGCGAGTATGGCTGTGAAGCTCTAAATTGGCACAATTCTGATCCAAAACAGGGAGATTATTCAGAGGAGTATCAGGCATTTTATCATGAAGAATTGATCAAGACCATTGCAAAAAGACCTTATCTTTGGGCAACTCATGTCTGGAATATGTTTGATTTTGCGGCGGATGCCAGAGCTGAAGGCGGCGAAAATGGTATGAATCACAAGGGACTTGTGACCTTTGACAGAAAATACAAAAAAGATGCTTTTTTTGCTTATAAGGCATGGCTTTCCAAGGAGCCGTTCGTGCATATCTGCGGAAAACGTTATGTGGATCGGGTCGAGGATGTAACGAAAGTGACGGTCTATACCAATCAGCCGGAGGTGGAGCTTTTTGCCAATGGAGTCAGTGTTGGAAAACAGAAAAAAGGAGAATTCCCATTTTTCTATTTTGAGGTAAAGAATCAGGGGGAGACCACTCTTACAGCAAAAGCCGGAGATTGTACCGATGAAAGCAGGCTTAAAAAAGTGGATACTTTCAATGAGGATTATCGAATGAAGGAAGAAGGGGAGATCCTAAACTGGTTCGAGATCACCACTCCGACAGGATTTTATTCTATCAATGATTCAGTAGGAGATATTATGAAAACCTTCCGGGGCAAGCTCTTTATTTTGCAGACTGCAAAAAGGCTTTTGGCTGGCAAGGGTAAAGCAAAAAAGAATGCCGAGGAAAAAGCACAGTCTAAGGAAAAAGCGCAGGAAAAGAAAGAATCTAAGAGTAAGAATAAGAGCGGCATTAAGCTAAATAAGACCATCATTGAAATGGCAAAAGGCTTTACCGTCAAAAGAATCTTTTCTATGATCCCTATGATGGGGGCAAAGCCTATTACGAAAGAGGAAATGCTTGCGATCAATGCAAAATTGAATAAGATCAGGAAAAAGTAGTTTGTTCAAACAGCAGGGATTTTAGTGCCTGGGCTGCAATACTTAAGGGATACTGTTTATTTTCAATAAAACAGATCTGACGCATAGGTATGTCTTCTTTCAGATGAAGAGGGCATACCTCTTTTTTTGCCAGAGCCTCTGTCGCATAGATTTCTGGAAGATATCCAATTCCCAGATCATTTTTGATCATAGGAAGAATCTGGTCTGTAGTTGCAGCTTCTAGTTCAGGGTTCATGGTAAGACCATGGCGGCGATAAAAATGATCATAGAACTGATAAGTCATGGTGCCTTCAGAAAGACAGATCAGCGGAGAATCCACCAGTTCTTCTAAAGATAATATCTTGTCTGAATAGGAAAAATAGGAAGGCCCTCCGATCAAAATATCCTGAAAGGAAGCAATAGGGTAGGAGACCAGCGGTTTTTCAATGGCGGTGTGAGTGGCAACAACGGCAAAGTCTACAAGGCCTTTTTGAACAGAAGCAATAGCTTGGCTGGTAAGATGATTCTGTATGCGGATGCGGATTTCCGGATGGATTTTTTTGAAACGGCTCAGCACAGGCAAAAGCAGCATATGGAGCGCGGTCTCACTAGCACCGATAGTTACGCTTCCCATCTGCATATTGGTGGACTGAATGATTTCTTCTTCGGCGGTTTGGATCTGTTCCACAGCAATTTTGATCCGGGAATAAAGGAGTTTTCCTTCTGGGGTTAGGGTAATCCCACGATTGGATCGGATCAAAAGGGGACAGCCCAGTTCATGCTCCAACAGCTTGATGGTTCTGGAAATATTAGGCTGGTTATTATGCAGACTTTCGGCAGCCAGAGTCAGATTCCTATGTTTTGCCACATAATAAAAGATTCGATAGTATTCGTAATTGATGTTCATATTTTGTCCCCATTCTGGATTGATTATATCATTTTGATATGACTGCGATATTAAATATATATTTTACATATTTCTGTGCCATCAGTATAATATTTCAGGATAAAAAATGCAATAAGATTTCGGAGGAGTGAAACATGAACAAGGATTTAACAGTGGGAAAACCAGAAAACGTGTTGTGGAAATTCTGTATGCCTTTATTCGGGAGCATTATTTTTCAGCAACTTTATAATATTGCAGACAGCTTTGTAGCTGGAAAGTTTATTGGAGAAAATGCATTGGCAGCGGTGGGAAACAGCTATTTTATCACCATGATCTTTATTGCCTTTGCCTTTGGATGTAATATTGGTTGTTCCGTTATTGTCTCTAATCTATTTGGAGCAAAAAACTATAAAAATATGAAGACCGCGGTATATACAGCGATGATTTCCAGCGCAGTTTTATGCATAGTATTGATGCTGCTTGGTATTCTAAGTTCTAAGATCCTTTTGGAACTGATCAATACACCTCAGGAAATCTTTTCTGACTCAAAATTATATTTGGACATTTATATCTGGGGGCTTCCGTTCCTTTTCTTTTATAATATCGCCACAGGAATCTTTTCTGCATTGGGAGATTCCAAAACGCCTTTTATCTTTCTGGCAATTTCTTCTACATCCAATATTCTGGTAGATATCCTGTTTGTGGCAGGATTTCAAATGGGAGTAGCGGGAGTAGCCTGGGCGACTTTTTTGTGCCAGGGAATCAGTTGTGTTCTGGCTGTGATCACAGTATTAAAAAGACTGTCAAAGATTCATACAGAAGGAAAGATTCCACTGTTTTCTGGAGCATTGTGTAAGCAGATCTCAGTTATCGCAATTCCAAGTATTTTGCAGCAGAGTTTTATTTCTATCGGTAATATACTGATACAGGGCGTGATCAATGGTTTCGGTTCCGGTGTCATTGCAGGATATTCAGCAGCAGTGAAGTTGAACAATCTCGTTATTACATCATTTACCACCATTGGAAATGGAATGTCTAATTATACAGCCCAGAATTTGGGAGCAGGAATATTATCCCGAATCAAAGAAGGATTTAAAGCCGGAGTGAAAATGGTCTGGATCTTATGTATTCCTATTGTTTTACTGTATGTGTTAGGAAGTGACTTTTTGATCCGGATCTTTATGGATCAGCCCTCTCAAGAGGCAATGCGATCCGGGGGATTGTTCCTTCTTATTGTAAGCCCATTCTATTTTGTGGTTTCTGTCAAACTTGTAGCGGATGGAATCCTTCGGGGATCAGGGCTTATGAGACAATTTATGATTGCAACTTTTACAGATCTGATCTTACGAGTACTTTTAGCATTTTTGTTTTCTAGTTGGTGGGGATATCTGGGAATTTGGTGCTCATGGCCAATTGGATGGAGCATTGCCACAGTTCTTTCTGTTTTATATTATAGAAAAGGACCCTGGAAAGAGAAAAAGTCGAATCGCAAAAAGGAGATTGGCTCTGTAAGGAACAGACGTTGACAAGGCTTTAAAATGAATTCCTTTTATGGGGAGAACCATTTATCGGATTCAGGGAAAGTCTACCTGTTTGAGCCGGCTTTTTGTATATTTGCATTGAATTGTCAAAAGGGCTGGTCTTACTGATCCGGTATCATTTATGGAAAAAAGAGAGGAAAAGAATGTTGAAACGTAGAAAAAAATATTTATCAGCAGTGCTGGCGGCAAGTTTATTTCTAACCGGTGCTGCAGCAGGCTGTGGAGCAGGAGAACAGCCAACAGCAGGAGGTCAGTCAACAGCAGGAGATCAGTCAACAACAGAAGATCAGCCAACAGCAGAAAATCAGCTAACAGCAGAAAATGATCAGTCAACGACAGGAAAAGTAACATTTACGGATGATCTGGGCAGGGAAGTGACGATAGAAGATCCAGAGAGAACTGCCGCGCTTTTGGGAAGTTTTGCGGATATCTGGTATCTGGCAGGAGGAACCATCTGCGCTAGCGCAGATGACGCCTGGGAGGATTTTGATCTGGAATTACCGGAGGATGCAGTAAATCTAGGAATGACGAAGGAATTAAGTCTGGAAAAGCTCTTTGAGGCAGATCCGGATTTTGTCCTTGCCAGCAGTAACACCAAGCAAAACTTAGAGTGGCAGGATACCTTAGAAGCCGCTCAAATCCCAGTGGCATATTTTGATGTGTCAGACTTTGAGGATTATCTTCGGGTATTAAAGATCTGTACAGAGATCACAGGAAGAAGTGATCTGTACGAGAAAAATGGAACTGCCATTTCTTCTCAGATAGAAGAAGTGATGGAAAAGAGTGAAGTAAGATTAGAAGGGGAAGACGCTCCTACAGTCCTTAGTCTCCGGGCGTCTGCAACCTGGATTCGTGCAAAAAACAGCGAAGGAAATGTGCTGGGAGAAATGTTAAAGGACTTAGGCTGTGTGAATATCGCAGATAGTGATGATTCACTTCTTGAAAATCTGAGTATAGAAGCCATTATGGAGGCAGACCCAGATTATATTTTCATTTGCCAGCAGGGAGATGATCTTTCCGCAGTACAGGCAAATATGGAGCAGTTTATTTCTGACAATCCGGCATGGAAAAACTTGACAGCTGTCAAAGAAGGCAGGGTTTATTATATGGAAAAATCCTTATACACCTTAAAACCAAACGACAGATGGGGAGAAGCTTATGAAAAATTGGAAGAAATTCTTTCAAACTAATATAAAGAAAAAAACAGGAATCTTATTTTTGATCGCAACATTCCTTTTGCTATTGGTATTGTTTTTCAGCCTTAGCATGGGAGCTGCAGAACTATCTTTCAAAGATATCTGGACAGCCATCAAAGAAGGGGCAGATTCCGGAGTGGCTGGAAGGATCTTTTGGCATGTAAGACTGCCTCGAACGTTAGCCTGTGCTCTGTCGGGGGCAGCTCTTGCCACTGCAGGAGTGGTGATACAGAATGTGCTTTCGAATAAGCTGGCGTCCCCGGGGATCATTGGCGTAAATGCCGGGGCAGGAGTAGCAGTTACCATTTGTTGCGCCTGTGGGGCAGTGTCGGGCTGGATCATAGCAGGAGCGGCTTTTGGAGGAGCGCTATTTGCGGTACTTACGGTGGCACTGGCGGCTCAGAAGATAGGAGCTTCTAAGACCACCGTGATCTTAGGGGGAGTGGCAGTCAATAGTTTTCTAAATGCGGTATCGGAAGCAATTTCCACTTTAAATCCGGATGTGGGAATTCAGACGGCGGATTTTCGTGTGGGGGGATTTTCCTCTGTGGCATATACAAGGTTGATCCCGGCAGCAGTTTTGATTCTGTTTGCGTTGCTCATTGTCTTTACTCTTAGCAATGAACTGGATGTGATCTCTTTAGGAGAAGACACAGCTTCGGGGCTGGGACTTCCTGTAAGAAAAATGCGGACGGTATTTCTTGTGTTGGCGGCGCTTTTAGCAGGAGCTAGTGTGAGCTTTGCAGGACTTTTAGGATTTGTGGGGCTGATCGTGCCCCATATGGCAAGAAGTCTCGTAGGAAATGAAAGCAAGTATCTGCTTCCATTTTCTGCCTTGATAGGAGCTGCTTTTGTTACCTTATGCGACCTGGCTTCTAGAGTTCTGTTTGCACCTTATGAAGTTCCGGTGGGAATTTTGATGTCCTTTATCGGAGGACCTTTCTTTATTTTCCTCTTGGTAAAAAGAAGGAGACAATAATGCTTGGAAAGGAAAAAATATGATACAGTTAAAAAATGTGTGTGCCGGATATGAGGGAAAAGAAGTCTTACATAACATTTGCGTTAATTTTCCGGAGGGAAAGATCACAGCCATTGTAGGGCCAAATGGCTGTGGAAAAAGTACTCTCATTAAGTCACTGGTGCGGATCAATCCCCACACTTCCGGTGAGATTTTTGTGAAAAATAAAAACATCAAAGACTATTCCTCAAAGGAACTGGCCCAGCAGATTGCCTATGTGGCACAGAACAAACAGATTCCGGATATATCAGTTTTAAAAATGGTGCTTCACGGGAGATTTCCTTATCTGAGTTATCCGAGGCGTTATGGAAAAGAGGATTTAGAAATTGCAAGGCAGGCTTTAGACTGGGCAGGCTTATCTGATTTGGAAAATGAATTGGTCAGTCATTTATCTGGAGGAATGCAACAAAAAGTCTATATAGCTATGGCACTGGCCCAGGATTCACAGGCTATTTTAATGGACGAGCCTACCACTTATCTGGATATTTCCCATCAGCTCCGTTTGATGGAAATGATAAAACAACTGGCAGAAAAGGGAAAAACAGTGGTGCTGGTACTTCACGATCTGTCCCAGGCATTTCGGATCGCGGATGAAGTCATTGTACTAAAAGAAGGTTCTGCATTGAGTGCAGGAACTCCGCTTCAAGTGTTTGAAAGCGGAAAATTAGAAGAGGCCTTTGGAGTGACCATTGAACGGGTAGAAACGAAAAGTGGCTGGCATTATATATCCCAGCTGTAAATCAAGGAAAGAGGGAAGAACATGACATTATTTCCATTTTTTATGGACATAAATAATAAAGAGGCATTGATCATCGGCGGAGGAAAACACGCCTTAGAAAAGATTGAAAAATTAAAACCTTATGGAGTGAGACTTCATGTAGTTGCCCCGGATCTTTTGCCGGAGATAGAGGCAGACCCTAGTTTGCGATTATACCGTAGGAATGTTAAATCGGAAGATCTGACGGAGGATCTGGCCTTTGTCATTGTGGCAGGAGAATCCCAGGAAGAAAACCGAAAAATTGCAGATCTGTGCCGGAAAAAGAAGATTCTTGTGAATGTGGTGGATGATCTGCCTGCCTGTCAGTTTGTGTTTCCATCTTTGATCCAAAAGGGAAGCTTATCTATTGGAATCTGTACAGGAGGCGCCAGTCCGGCAGTGGGAGTTCAGCTAAAGCAACAGGTGGAACAATTGATTCCGGACAGGACAGAGGAAATCTTAGATTGGCTGGAATCCAAACGACCTGTGATAAAAGAAGCCATTCCCCAGGGAAAGAAAAGGTTTGCCTTTTATCATAAATTAGCAGGAATCTGTATGGAAGAGAACAGACTTTTGGAAGAAGCGGAATTTCAAGAATTGCTGGAAGAGGAATTGGAGTAGCATATAGATTTTACAAAAGAATTGGTTTACCTTGTCCGCCTAAGGTGTTATAATCTCTCTTAGTATGCAAATTACCAAATCATTCTAGTAAAGGAGATAGGAATTATGGCTTGTACGATCAGCCCAGAGGAGATCAAACGTGTAAAAACTCTGGGATTTTTAAATAACAAAGGAACTGATCTGTTCAACGGCCGTGTGATCACAGTCAACGGTAAGATCACGGCAGGACAGGCGAAGACTATCGCGGAAGCAGCAGAGCTGTATGGAAGCGGGGAGATCGAATTTACCACTCGTCTTACGGTAGAAGTAAGAGGGATTCATTTTGACAATATAGAGCCATTTCGGGAATATATAGCAAAAGCCGGATTACAGACTGGCGGAACTGGCGCGAAGATCCGCCCGATCGTATCCTGCAAAGGAACTACCTGCCAGTATGGATTGTATGACACTTTTGCATTATCTGAGAAGATTCATGAGCGTTTCTTCTTGGGATATCATAATGTAAAACTGCCTCATAAATTCAAGATCGCCACAGGCGGCTGCCCGAATAACTGCGTAAAACCGGATCTAAATGATCTTGGCATAGTAGGTCAGCTCATCCCAAATTATAACAGAGACATCTGTAAAGGCTGCGGAAATTGCAAGATCGAAGCCACCTGCCCAATGAAAGCTGCAAAAGTTGTAGATAAAGTCATTACAGTGGATAAAGACCTCTGCAGTCGTTGCGGACGTTGCGTTGGAAAATGTCCATTTGGTGTGACTGCGGAAGGAACACCGGCATACAAGATCTATGTAGGCGGAAGATGGGGCAAGAAAACAGCCCATGGACAGAAATTATCCAAGGTATTTACCTCAGAGGAAGAGGTATTAAATACAATTGAAAAAGCAATCCTGCTTTTCAAAGAGCAGGGTGTGCAGGGAGAGCGTTTTGCAGATACCATTGCCAGAATTGGTTTTGAAAATGTAGAAAAAGAGCTTCTTTCAGATGAGATCTTAGCAAGAAAAGAAGCAATCTTACAGGAAAATTAGAATTACAAACGAAAAGGACAAGGTGTTAAGGGTAACCACACCGCCATCGTTCTAGAGAGGAGAAAGCAATATGGAGAAGAAGAAACTGATCGAGTTTCGTAATATTGTAAAGAACTTTGACGGACAGATTATCTTAAAAGGAGTAAATCTGGACATTTATGAAAAGGAATTTGTTACTTTATTAGGACCAAGTGGATGCGGAAAGACTACGCTTCTTAGAATCTTGGGAGGATTTTTAGAGGCAGACGAAGGTCATGTGATCTTTGATGGAGAAGAGATCAGCGATAAGCCGCCATATGAGAGGGAACTGAACACCGTTTTCCAGAAATATGCGTTATTTCCACACTTAAGCGTATACGAGAATATCGCTTTTGGTCTTAAGATCAAGAAAATGAGTAAGGACGTCATCGACCAGAAGGTCATGAAGATGTTAAAGCTCATTGGTCTGGAAGGTTTTGAAAATAAAAATACCACTCTTTTATCAGGAGGACAGCAGCAGCGAGTTGCCATTGCAAGAGCCTTGGTAAATGAACCAAAAGTGCTGCTTTTGGACGAGCCTTTGGCTGCCCTTGATCTCAAACTCCGGAAAGAGATGCAGTATGAGTTAAAACGGATCCAGCAGGAGGTAGGAATTACCTTTATTTTTGTTACCCATGACCAGGAAGAAGCCCTGACCATGTCTGATAAGATCGTAGTTATGAAGGGCGGAGAGATCCAGCAGGTAGGTACACCGGAAGAGATCTATAACGAGCCAGCCAACAAGTATGTTGCGAACTTTATCGGAGAAAGCAATATCCTGCCAGCTGTTATGTTAGAGGATTATAAAGTACGTTTTGATGATATTACCTTTGACTGTGTGGATTTCGGATTTAAGAAAAATGAAGCAGTAGACGTAGTGATCCGTCCGGAAGATATTGATATTGTAGATGTAAAAGACGGAAAGATGACGGGAGAGGTCTTAAGTGTTCTCTTCAAGGGCGTTCACTATGAGATCATTGTAGAGACGGTTCCTGGTACCACCGTAACTGTCAATATGTGTGTCATCCGCAATCAGGATGTGACCAGTGAAGATGGCAAAGAGAAGATCAGTGCCAGCAACTTCTATGTGGATCTGGAGGATGTGAAGGACTTAGATGATAAGGAGATCATTGCCCGTTCCAATGCACAGGCTTGGGATCCGGAAAGTGATGAATATATTTCTATCGCTAAGATCGAATATGATCTGAAAGAAGAATTAGGAGAATATCCGGTAAGATTTACGACTGCTAATGGTACCAGTATCGAGCGTACTATATATGTGGTTAACCAGCCTTTCGTGCGAAATGAAAAAGCAAACGAAGCAGTTATGGCATTTAACTTCTTTAAGACCGTAGATGAGATCGTAGAATCTCAGGCATTAGATACGGATATTAAGACCTGGGCAAATGCGCAGGGCTGGAAATTAAGTGATGAAAGCCAGAGCATTGATATCAGTGTTGATTATAATTTTGAGCCGGAAGAGGTAAAAGAAGGTATCTATCCAATTACCTTCTCAACCACCGGTCGTGAATTTAAGATTCATACCACAGACTATACGGAAGTTGGTCAGGAGGTCGGCCTGACATTCTTCCCTGAAGATATCCATGTTATGTCAAGGGTGGTATTTTAAATGAAGAAATTTTCACAGTTAGCCATCCCTTACATTATTTGGGCAGCGTTAATGCTGATCCTCCCAATGGCTCTGATCGCGATCTATTCCATTACAGAGCCGGGAAACAGCATTATTTCCTTCTCTGTGACCTTAGAGCATTACGCCAAATTTTTTACCGACCCGGATTTCTTATTGATCCTGTGGCGTTCTCTTTTGATCGCAGTTAAGACTACCGTGATCTGTCTTTTGATCGGGTATCCAGTAGCGTATTTTATTGCCAGAAGCAGTGAGCGGGCCCAGAATATTTTAGTTATGTGCATTACCATTCCTATGTGGATCAACATGCTGGTAAGAACCTATGCCTGGATCGGTCTTTTAAGTGAAGGCGGTCCGATTCAGCAGCTCTTGAGCCTGATTGGTTTAGGGGATGTGGAACTGCTTTATACAGAAGGGGCCGTTTTACTGGGCATGGTATATAACTTCCTGCCATTTATGATCCTACAGATCAATACGGCTTTATGTAAAATGGATCACCATTTGTTAGAAGCCGCAGCAGATCTCGGTGCACATCCGGTGCAGACCTTCTGGAAAGTAACTTTTCCATTGTCTCTGCCAGGAGTCATCAATGGAATCACCCTGGTATTTTTACCAGCGGTCAGCTCCTTCTTTATTCCAAAACTCTTAGGAGGCGGACAGTATTTCCTGATCGGAAATATGATCGAAAATCAGTTCATTACGGTAGGTGAGTGGAACTTCGGAAGTGCCGTTTCCATGATCATGGCAGTGATCATGATGCTCCTTATGATGCTGGTTCGTAAAGTGGAAAAAAGAAATAGCGGTGGAAAGGAGGAATAGTCATTATGAAAAAAGGAAATCGTTCTTTTGGAAAGATCCTCATGGCATTAATGATCGTGTTCTTCTATCTGCCAATCCTATACATGGTGATCTTTTCCTTTAATGAAGGAAAATCTCTGACCAGTTTTACGGGATTTTCCCTGCGCTGGTATAAACATATGTTAGAGTCTCAGGATATGATGGAGGCGTTATATACCACCTTTGGAATTGCTTTGCTAGCGACTTTTGTCTCTACTATCGTGGGAACTATTTCCGCCATTGGTCTGAGCAAATCCAAGAAGATCATTCGGAATCTTATGGAGCAGGTCAACAATCTGCCAATGATGAACCCGGAGATCGTAACAGCCATTGGATTTATGCTGTTATTTATTACTTTTAAAGTGGAAAAAGGTTATGTGACCATGCTTCTTGCTCATATTGCCTTTTGTATTCCATACGTTATGCTTTCTGTTATGCCAAAGATCCGGTCATTAGATCCGAACTTGGCAGACGCAGCTATGGACTTAGGAGCAACTCCGTGGCAGGCTTTAACGAAAGTAATCGTCCCTGAGATCACGCCTGGAATCGTTTCCGGTGCGTTGATCGCATTTACCATGTCGGTAGATGATTTTATCATTTCCTATTTCGTAACAGGAAGTGGTGTTAAGAACTTAAGTATTATGGTCTATACCATGAGTAAGCGTGTTAATCCAAGTATTAACGCAATTTCCACTCTGGTAGTTGTCATTATTACGGTGGCTCTGGTCATCATTAATGTGGCTCCAATGATCCTGGCGAAGCGTGAGAAAAAGACGGAAATGGCAAAGCGCAAGATCTTTGTTCCGGCGTTGGCAGCAGTCTGTATCATTGCTCTTGTGATCGGCATTTTTAATATCGGTGGAAAAGGTTCCTCCCTTCCTTATGAGGGACAGACTCTGTATGTATATAACTGGGGTGAATATACCGGGGAAAATCTGATTGCTATGTTTGAAGAACAGACCGGTGCAACGGTTGTCATGGAGAACTTTGATTCCAACGAGCAGATGTACATTAAAGTGGCAAATGGCGAGGCTTATGATATTTTAGTGCCAAGTGATTATATGATCCAACGCCTGATGCAGGAGGATCTTCTCCAGCCTCTGGATCATTCCAGATTAGATTGTATGGATAATCTGGTAGAAGCTGTAGTAGGGCTTCCTTATGATACAGATAATTCATATTCGATCCCTTATTTCTGGGGAACGGTTGGAATCGTTTATGACAAGACCAAGGTAGATGTGGAAGACTTGGAAAAAGAAGGATTTAATATTTTCCTGGATGAAAAATACAAGGGAGATATTTATCTCTACGATTCTGAGAGAGACTCCTTTATGATGGCATTAAAGGCTCTTGGTTATTCCATGAACACAGAAGATCAGGATGAGATCAATGAAGCCTACGACTGGCTGGTACAGTGTGTAGAGACCATGGAACCGGAGATCGTAACCGATGAGATCATCGATAATATGGCTCAGGGCAGAAAAGCCTTAGGTCTGATCTATTCCGGTGACGCCACTTACGTGATGAGTGAAAACGAAGACATGGGCTTCTACCTTCCGGAGGACGGAACGAACCAGTGGTCTGACGCCATGGTCATTCCGAAAAATGCCAAGAATCCGGAACTTGCCCACGAATTTATCAATTTTGTCACCAGCTATGAAGGGGCATACGATAATTCCAGCTATGTGGGTTATACCTCTGCTAATCAGGAGGTTATGGACGAACTGTCCGGTGAAGGCGGCGATTATGAAGGAATCGATGCCTATATTCCACGAACAGATAATGAGAAGGATGAGGTATTTGTCTACAATGAAAATACCAGAAAGATCATCAGTAATCTGTGGAGTAAGGTAAAGATCGCAGCAAGTAATGCAAGATAATTGATAGGAAAGCCCATGTGCTTGCCGGGTGGCAGGTGCATGGGCTTTTCTTATTGGGTATTGCGAAAGCAAGTGATAAAAGTAAGTAATAAAAACAAGCGATAAAAACAAGCGATAAACAAGCGACAGTAAACAAGCGACGGTAAAAGGCGACAGTAAAAGTGGAAGAAAATACGCAAGATAATACGGAAGATGTGTATGCGATATAATAATGTGCTACAAATAAATGTTTGGGCTCGCATACTAACTTGCATGTGTGCACATGCAAGCTACATACAAGATAGAGTTGCGAAAAATTCGTTTTCGAAATATGAAAAATTTTAAAGTTTCGAAAGTGGCGGCGAAATAGGTTTTTGAGTGTTCACCGCCGCGTTGTTTAAAAAATGCACAGAGAATTATGAAAAAGGAATACTTTGTGTGAAAATTAAAATTAGAAGATATCAGATGATGACTAGAATCATGATGTAGTGTCTGCACCCAAGATAACACCCAAGACCGTGAAAATGAGCATGGTTTGAGCTTCGCTCAAAAAAATGAACGGAGCTTCAGCGAAGTTACATTGAGTTAAAAAATTACACGAAGTATTATAGAATGCAATGTTTTTGTAATGTTTAAAATGTCTTGTGTAATGGTAGGCGATATCGTATGCTATATAGAGATAGGAAGAGGAAATTGTTCATAGATGATAAAGATTTACGTCTTCAAACAGAAGTTAATCAAAGCTATATTGATGAACGTGAAGCAAGAAAAAAGAACGTGGAAAATGCTATGGCTATTATGTTAAGTGCTACCAATGGTTCAGACAAATTATTTGAGGAAGTATTAAATGCTTATATCTTAGGAGAAATAACCCTAGAGGAATTGGAAAAAAGAATTGACCGATTTGAATATTTAGAAACCCGATAAAAGGATGAAAGAGTACGGTAGAGCCTAAATAGTATTTTATGTTACATGTGACATATTTTGGGGTTAATATTTAAAAATATGTTATGTATAACATAAAAACGGGCATGTATAGAGTATATATGTAGAATAAAAATGCCAAGTATTATACGGATATAAGTTGCACGAATTTTTTTGACACCTATAAAATAAGCAATTGATAAGTTAAAAAAAGTTAGATAGAATAGTAATTAATAATATATTATGATGTTGGGGTCAAAAGCCCCACTATAGCACTTTGAAAAATTTATATATTTTGTAGCAAACACAAGCCTCTTTAATCCTTTAGGTGTATAATAGAGATAACTTATGAAAGAAGGTATTCTCTATGTCATTCAAA
>JAGAOC010000061.1 GCA_017623935.1 Agathobacter sp.
AAGTCTCCTGACTGGTTTGATTTCCAGCAAAGACCAGCATATTTAGCAAGAGCATCAGACGATGTGAAAGCAGATATATCGCCAATTTCAGCAACGATACCACCAGCGAAAACAGGTCCAATGCCGTCAATAGATTGGAGGCAAAACGATATGAAAAAAAACATGAAAAAAAGCAGGATTCAGGCAGCAGTGCTAAGTGTGATCACAGCAGGTGCCTTGCTGGTTCAGGCAACAGGCTGCGGGCAGGAGATTGGAAATAGCGAAAATAATAACGAGGTTCAGGCAGCTAATCTAATGCGGGATGTGAAGGTAAAAGATGTGACTGGCAAGGCGGCAGATGAGAAGTTCGTAAATTCTTATTATGATTTTTCCTTGGAACTGTTAAAGAAAACGAGTGCAAGCAGTAATGGTGAAAATATGCTGATCGCACCTCTTTCTGTGCAGCTTGCTCTGGCAATGACTGCGAATGGGGCTAAGGGGGATACCAAGGCTCAGATGGAAGAGGTTCTTTCTGGTGGAATGACCATTGAAGAATTGAACGAATATCTGTACCGATATAAGGAAAATGCAGAAGACTCTCAGTTAAATATCGCTAATTCTATTTGGTTTCGAGATGATGAAGAAAAGATTCAGGTGGAAGAAAGTTTTTTAGAGAACAATGCCAGCTATTATGATGCAGGGATTTTTGAGGCTGCATTTGATGAGCAGACGGTATCAGACATCAATAACTGGGTAAATAAAAACACGGATGGTATGATTCCATCAATGGTGGATAGGATTGAGGACGATTCAATTATGTATCTGATCAATGCTCTGTGTTTTGAGGGGGAGTGGCAGGAAGCCTATACAGAGAAGCAGATCTATGATGAGTGTTTTGTTAATAAAGATGGAAAGAAGCAGCAGGTGTCTATGATGCATTCCAATGAAAATATATATCTGGAAGATGAAAATGCCACTGGATTTATCAAGATGTATCAGGACAGAAAATACAGTTTTGTGGCTCTTTTGCCAAAGGAAGGCATGACAATAGATGAGTATGTAAATTCACTAAACGCTGATGATATACAGAAGCTTATAAAAAATGCTCAGGATGATATGGTCATTGCAACTTTGCCTAAATTTAGCTATGATTACAGTGTTTCCATGGAACGGATCTTACAGGAAATGGGAATCAAAAATGCTTTTGACGCGGATGCTGCTGAATTTTCTGGCATGGGAACAACTTCTGTGGGAAATATCTGTGTTGGAAGAGTCCTTCATAAGACATTTATCATGGTAGATGGACAGGGCACAAAGGCAGGGGCAGCCACTTCAGTAGAGATACTTTGTGAAAGTACAGCAGTGTCAGAACCTAAAGTCGTAAATCTGAACCGTCCATTTTTCTACATGATCATGGATAATGAAACGAACTTGCCGGTATTTATGGGAACTGTGACAGACTTGGCGGAATAGTTAAGTTCAACTGTCATAGATTATCAGAATATATATATGAGAAGCCTTGGATGATCCAGGGCTTTTTTGTTATCTGAATCTTGCAAGCCGGTTTTCTTTCATTGATTTACCGGCAGGAATTGTGTATACTATAATTAATTGCGAAACAGCCGAACGGGGGGCTGTGGATAGGGCTTAGAAGCCCAAAAAGAAATAGGTGGAGGAAAATATGGAACAGACAGCATTATTTGAGAAAATTGGGGGCATTATGCACGGAGGGGATTACAATCCAGAGCAGTGGCTGGATCGTCCTGATATATTAGCAAAAGACATTGAGATGATGAAAAAAGCAGGTGTAAACTGCGTGACATTAGGAGTTTTTGCCTGGGCAGTACATGAGCCAAGAGAGGGAGAATTTCATTTTGAATGGTTAAAAGAGATCATGGATAATCTCTATGAGAACGGCATTTATACCATTTTAGCAACACCTTCCGGAGCAAGACCGGCATGGTTGGATGAGAAATATCCAGAAGCAATGCGGGTGGATGCCTCTGGACACAGAGCGCATCATGGAGTGCGTCACAACCATTGTATGTCTTCTCCGATCTTTCGAGAGAAGATTGCTATTATGGATCGGAAATTGGCAGAGAATTTTGCAGATCATCCGGGAATGTTATTATGGCATATCTCCAATGAATTTGGTGGGGAATGTTATTGCCCACACTGTGTGAAACGTTTCCAGAATTATCTGGCAGAGAAATTTGATCACGATATCGATAAATTAAATCATGCATGGTGGACAACTTTCTGGAGCCACCGTTTCAATAGTTTTGATCAGATCGAGCCACCATATTCTAACGGTGAGTTTTCTATCATGGGACTGAACCTGGAGTGGAAACGATTCACAACCTGGAGCATGACAGACTTTATGAAATGGGAGATCTCTGTGCTTCGAGATGTGAAAGCAGATGTTCCAGTGACCACTAATTTTATGAAATTATATGATGGTCTAGATTATAGAGAAATGGCAAAAGAACTGGATATGGTATCCTGGGATAGTTATCCGGCTTTCCATAATGACAGAGAGACTTTGGCAGAAACCATGCTGGAAAATGCCTTTGATCATGCGGTGATCCGTTCTATGAAGCCAGACAGACCATTTATGCTGATGGAAAGTGTACCGGGAGCCGTAAACTGGCATCCATTTAATAAAGTGAAACGTCCGGGAGCTCACAGACTTGCTTGTTTCCAGGCAGTAGCCAGCGGATCTGACACTGTGCAGTATTTCCAGTGGAGAAAAGGAAGAGGTTCCTTCGAACAGTATCACGGAGCAGTGGTAGACCATTTGGGAACGGATGACACCAGGATCTTTAAGGAAGTAGAAGAAGTGGGACAGCTTCTTAAGAAGATTCCGGATGTGGCAGGAACTATTCCGAAGAATCAGGTGGCTATGATCTTTGATTGGGACAATCGCTGGGCAATCGACGATGCTATGGCCTTGGCTCAGGAGACCAAGAACTATGAGAAGACCTGTATGGATATCTGGGATGAATTCATGAAAATGGGCGTAGAGCCTGATGTGATCTCGTCTGACAGTGATTTTAGCCCATATAAAGTGCTGATCTTGCCAATGTTCTACGTGCTTCATGATGGCGTAGGAGCAAAGATCAAAGACTTTGTGGCAAAAGGTGGACAGGTGTTGGCAACCTATTTTACAGGTTATGTAGATAAAGATCTCTTATGTCATCTGGGAGGATTCCCAGGAGACGGTCTTTCTGAGGTCTTTGGTATCATCAGTGAAGAGATCGATACTTTATATCCGACCGACAGAAATGCCGTAAGATTTACCAATGGAAAAGTCTGCGAAGTGAGAGATTATGCAGAAATGCTTCGGGTATCCGATGCAGAGGTGCTGGGAACTTACGAGACAGATTATTATGGAAAAATGGCAGCAGTTACTAAGAAAAAATATGGCGAAGGCAATGCTTACTATGTGGCTTGCCGTATGGCAGCAACAGATATGAAAGATCTGTTCGTGGAAGTTCTTTCTAATGCAGGTATTGCAGGAAAAGATCTGCCAGAAGGCGTAGAATATCATGTAAGATATGGAGCAGAGAAGTCCTTTGAGTTCTATCTGAATGCTTCCGGAAAACAGATCACTCTTTCTGGTGTTTCTGGTAAGGATCTTATAGGTGAGAAGGAAATCTCCGGAGAACTGATCTTAGATCCTTGTGCTGTAGCTGTCATTGAAAAATAAGCAATAAAGGAAAGAAAATGGCAGGAAAATATTACGCAGTTGCAAAAGGAAAAGTGCCGGGAATCTATTCCACCTGGGATGAATGTAAAGCCATGGTGGATGGATTTTCCGGGGCTGTATATAAAAGCTTTAAAACAAAAGAAGAAGCCGTCACATTTTTAAATGATCATAAAGGTGCCAGCGCGGCAAAGGCCCCGACAGGTGGCATAAGCAGTCGCAAGGCAGGCGTAGCAAAAGCCCCGACAGGCGGCGCAAGCGCAGGCAAAGCAGACACAGTGGCAAAAGCCCCGGCAAGCGCGGGCAAGCCAATGGCGGAGGATATGCCTTATGCCTTTGTGGATGGTTCCTTTAACGTGGCTACCGGAGTCTATGGATTTGGCGGATTTTTGTGTGCGAATGGAGAGCGTTATACTCTCCAGGGAAGCGGAAATGAGCCGGAAATGGCGTCCATGCGCAATGTAGCAGGAGAGATCCTAGGAAGTATGGCAGCTATGGAGAAGGCTTTGGAATTGGGGCTTTCCGAAGTGGCGATCTACTATGATTATATGGGGATCGAAATGTGGGCAACCGGTGCATGGAAGCGGAATAAGACAGGCACCATTGCTTATTATGATTATGTGCAGTCAATTAAGGATAAGATTTCCATTTCTTTCGTGAAAGTGAAAGGACATTCCGGAATTGAGGGCAATGAAGAGGCTGACGCACTGGCAAAACAGGCAGTGGGAATTTAAGCCTATACTAGATTAAGACGACAGAAAATGAGAGAGACAAAAAGAAACAGAGGTGTTAGAAGTGAGTGTATTTAATGTTGAATTAAAAAAAGTGGTAGATGACAGTTACGATATTGAGATCGGTTATAATCTGATGGGACAGCTTGTGGATGATCTAGAGACCGGATTGGTAGGAAAGATCCGCCGGTTTGCAGTGATCACAGACAGTAATGTCAGTGATCCTTATGCAAAACCAATCTGCGAGAAGTTGGTACAGGCAGGATTTTCAGTGGATCTGTTTGTATTTACTGCAGGAGAGAAGAGCAAGACCAGAAAGACCAAGGAGCTGATCGAAGACGCTATGCTGGAAAAAGGCTATCGCCGGGATTGCTGCATTATCGCAGTAGGTGGAGGCGTGGTAACAGATCTGGCTGGATTCGTGGCAGGAACCTTCGGCAGAGGCGTACCATTTATTAATTATGCCACCACACTTTTGGCGGCGGCAGATGCTTCTGTAGGTGGAAAGACCGCTGTAGATACACCACTGGCTACTAACCTTATAGGTTTATTTAACCAACCGAAAAAGGTGTATATTGATGTGGCAGCCTGGAGTACTCTGCCTAGGAGAGAAGTATACAGTGGAATGGCAGAGACCATCAAGCACGCTTGCCTTGCCAGCTTGGATATGTTTGAATTCATTGAAGAAAACATGGATGATATCTTAAGTTTTAAGAAATTTGCCTGTGAATATATTGCAGAGAATAACTGCCAGATCAAATATAATGTAGTAATGAAAGATGAAAAAGAAAGTGGTCTTCGTGAAGTATTAAATCTGGGTCATACGGTAGGAAGAGCTATTGAGACAGTCAGTGATTACCGTCTGCTTCATGGAGAGGCTCTTGCCATTGGAATGGCAGCTCAGGTGCAGTTATCTGCCAGCCTAGGATATATGTCAGAAGAAGAGGCAGAAAGAGTGATCCGTTTATATCAGAAAGCCAATCTGCCAACTACTATTCCAGATTACATAGACCGAGAAGAATTAGTGAAAAAACTCTATACCGATAAGAAGGTCAGAGATGGAAAACTTCGTTTCGTTCTTCAGCAGGGAATCGGAGACATAGTAGAGTTCTCAGATGGCGTATTTGCAAAACCGATCGAAGAAGAATTAGTCCGTGAGATCATTATGGAATTATAATGATCCTTTGAGTATATTCATTTGGAAGGTCTTTGGCACCTTTTGAGATCTGTAGCTGCCGATAGAGGTGGGAAGCAAACAGATCTTTCTCAAATAATGAATATGCGTCGGAAGATAAATATTTAGAAGCGTCCGCAACTTTTGTGATAAGAGGAACGGAGGCTTCTTTTTTTATGGCAGAAAGCAGAGGTTCGGCACTTTTTCGGAATCCTAAGACCCGAAGGTAAGGCACATGATCTTGCTCTTTTCCTAGGGTGTAATCTTGATCGGTAAACCTTAAAAGTGCATGAAGCAACACCCGACAAATGCGGGTATGGGTCAGTTCTTTGGATTTTAAAAGCTGGCAGAACTGAGGAAAGTCTTCATAGTGAAGCAGATTTTTGCAGATACGGTTCCATAGTTCCGGAGAACAGTCAGCAATATCCGCTTTTTCGTTCTGAGCTCTGGAAAAAAGAGCATAAAAAAGCATAGAAGAAATATCTTCTTCCCGGATCAGAGGGTATTTTTTCGTGTATTCTTCAATAATAGAAAAAGAAGAGGCTGGCAGATATTTTTTAGCTGAAGGATCTTCCTGGGTAAGTGTCTCGGAAGGCTCTAACAGCATCTTTCGGATGGCGGTAGCAGAGGCAAATTCGCTGTTTGCTTCTGTTTCGTGGTAAGCGTCTCCTTTTCTTGGAATAAGCACAGGAGTAACGGAAGAAATAGAAAACTTCTCTAAAGCCTTTAAGTATTCCATTGCCAAAATATTGTTAGGGGTGTCTAACAGGTCAGCCCGAGGATGGGACAGAGCAAGACTCCTTGCCTTAGGAAAGGATAGTCCGGCTTTTAGGGTCTCTTTTAACCGGGTCTGATAGTCCTCCGGTTCCGTTGCCAGGATCTTAGCGATCTCTTTTAGAGCTGAAAGATCATCACTTTCTGCCCCAAAGCCCAGATAATCCAGACAGCCTGTGTGAGCAAGCAGTTTTACACCGGCTTGCCCAAACAATTCTGCAGAGGAAACTGCCCAGAGAGCCGGTAGCTCAAAGACAATATCTGCTCCCGCAGCTAAAGCCATCTTCGCCCGGGCGTATTTATTCATTATAGAAGGAACGCCTCTTTGCAGAAAATCGCCGCTCATGGCAATCATTACATAGTCTGCTCCAGTTTTTTCCTTTAATTGTGCGATCTGATATTCGTGTCCTTTGTGGAAAGGGTTGTATTCTGCAATGATTCCAACAGTCTTCATAGGTCTTCCTCTAAAATTCTACATTAGTGATTTATGTCAGAAATCTGCCGTCAAATTCCTGATATTTATAATTTTACCATGCACATTGTACCTTTTTCAATACTGTGATATTTTTCCCTTGTTTACTGTAAAAAATAAGTTTATAATAAAAATATCTATGAAATCGTGATTCGATGAGAAAGGGAGAAAAAGATGAACGTATTAGTTGTAAATTGTGGTAGTTCCTCACTGAAGTACCAGTTGATCAATTCTGACACAGAAGAAGTTTTAGCGAAAGGAATCTGCGAAAGGATCGGAATTGGCGGAACACTTGTATATCAGAAGAGTGGAATGGACAAAGAAAAGAAAGAACTTGATATGCCAACTCATAAGCAGGCGATCCAGTTCGTATTAGAGGCTCTGGTGAATGAGAAGACCGGTGCAATCAAAGACCTTTCTGAAATCAATGCAGTAGGCCATCGTGTTGTACACGGCGGAGAGAAATTCGCTTCTTCCGTAATCTTAACAGAAGAAGTATTAGCAACAATTGAAGAGTGTAACGAATTAGCACCTCTTCATAATCCAGCAAACTTAATTGGAATCCGTGCATGTCAGGAAATCATGCCAAATGTACCAATGGTAGGTGTATTTGATACTGCTTTCCATCAGACTATGCCACAGAAAGCATATATGTATGGTCTTCCATATGAATATTATGAGAAATACAAAGTTCGCCGTTATGGATTCCATGGAACCAGCCATAGCTATGTATCTAAGAGAGTTGCAGAATTAATGGGCAAGCCATATGATCAGTTAAAGATCATCGTTTGTCATTTAGGTGGCGGTGCCAGCGTAACCGCTGTAGACTGTGGTAAATCCGTTGATACATCTATGGGAATGACTCCATTAGAAGGTCTTATCATGGGAACCCGTTCCGGAGATGTAGATCCATCTATCCTGGAATTCTTAGCTCATAAAGAGAACATGAACATTGATGAGATCATGAATATGTTAAATAAAAAAGCAGGTGTGGCAGGTCTTTCCGGAGTATCCAGCGACTTCCGTGATATTGAAGCAGCAGCAGATGAAGGACATGAGAGAGCAATCCTGGCACAGGATGCATTCGTATACCGTGTAGTGAAATACATCGGAGCTTATACTGCAGCTATGAACGGTGTAGATGCCATCGCATTTACTGCTGGTGTAGGAGAGAATAACGACTGGATGAGAAGAGACGTATTAGCTCAGTTTAAATATCTGGGAGTAGAAGTAGATCATTCTGTGAATGATGGTCTTAGAGGAGAAGATAAGCTGATCTCTACAGCAGATTCTAAGGTAGCTTGCTTCTGTATCGCTACTAACGAAGAACTGGCAATCTGCCGTGAGACTGTAGCTTTAGTATAATCTGGAATTTCTTGTCAAATAAAAAGTAAAAAAATGTTGACAAACAATTAAGGCATATGTATAATTGTTTAGGTGTGAATAGGAGAGAACTATGCAAATAGATTTAACCGATGTAATTTCATCTATTAATAAAGTAGTTGAGAAGGAAGTTTCTATAGAGATGTCTTCTTTTTCCTCCCGTTTAGGAGATTTCCCCATTCATAAGAAGTCACCGATAGTGCTACGAATTTCTAATGTGGAGAATCGGCAATTGTTGATTCAGGGTACAGTAGAGATGGAAGTGGGATTAGCCTGTGACAGATGTCTGAAAGAAGTTCCGACATCACTTCATTTTGACATTAACAAGGAACTAGAATTAAAAGACGGTTCTGCAGTGGATGAAGAAATGGAGGAAACTGACTACCTGATTGGGTTTGAACTGGATGTAGATAAACTTGTCTACGCCGAAATTTTGGTGAACTGGCCGATGAAAGTTCTGTGCAAGGATGATTGCAAAGGAATTTGTAAAGTCTGCGGGATGAACTTGAATAAGGGAGCCTGCGATTGCCAGAGAACAGAACTGGATCCAAGAATGGCAGCAATCCAAGATATATTTAACAAGTTTAAGGAGGTGTAAACAAATGTCAATTTGTCCAAAGAATAAATCTTCTAAGGGAAGAAGAGATAAGAGAAGAGCAAACTGGAAAATGTCTGCTCCAACCTTAGTAAAATGCAGCAAATGTGGAGAATTAATGATGCCACATAGAGTTTGCAAGAACTGTGGATCTTACAATAAGAAAGAAATCATTCCACAGGATTAATTGAATGGTCCGAAAGGATTACAAAAGGTAATCTTAATGAGGGCATTTCTGCTTTGTTTTGAGGCGGAAATGCCCTTTCATTTTTATTTATGCATACAAAAATTAAATTTATCAATTGATTTATACATAGAGTTATAGTATATTTGCTAGTAGGTGCATAAGGAGGTAAACTATGCAGGATATTACAAAGGTAGTACTGGATGCCATGGGCGGAGACAATGCTCCGGCAGAAGTGGTAAAAGGTGCAGTAGATGCAGTTTCTTCCAGAGACGACATCAAAGTGATCCTGGTGGGACAGGAAGCGGTTGTTAAGGAAGATCTGGAAAAACATCAGTATCCAAAGGAACGAATCCAGGTGGTAGACGCACCAGAAGTAATTGAAATGGCAGAACCGCCGGTAGTTGCAATTCGCAAAAAAAAACAGTCATCAATCGTAGTTGGAATGAATATGGTTAAGAATAAGGAAGCAGATGCTTTCGTTTCTGCTGGAAGTTCCGGTGCGATCTTAGTTGGAGGACAGGTTATCGTAGGAAGGATCAAGGGGGTACAAAGACCACCATTAGCACCATTAATTCCTACAGAGACAGGCGTTTCTCTTTTGATTGACTGTGGAGCTAATGTTGACGCAAGAGCGGAACATTTACTTCAATTTGCTAAGATCGGCTCTATTTATATGGAGCACGTAGTCGGCATTAAGAATCCAAAGGTTGCGATCGTGAACATCGGTACGGAAGAAGAGAAAGGAAATGCCCTGGTCAAAGAGACTTTCCCTCTGTTAAAAGAATGTAAAGACATTAATTTTGTGGGAAGTATCGAAGCTAGAGAGATTCCAAAAGGCGGAGCAGATGTCATCGTTTGTGAAGCATTTACCGGTAATGTTATTTTGAAACTGTACGAAGGTTTAAGTTCCACACTGATCAGTGTCGTGAAAAAAGGACTTATGAGCACACTAAAGAGTAAGATAGGTGCTGCCCTTGCCCTTCCAGCACTGAAGAAGACGTTAAAGAGTTTTGATGCTGCACAATATGGTGGAGCACCACTTCTGGGACTGAATGGACTGGTGGTCAAGACCCACGGAAGTTCAAAGTCTACAGAGATCACAAATGCCATTTATCAGTGTGTTGCTTTTAAGCAGCAGGATATTAATGGTAAGATCAAAGAGAGAATAACAGACTCACAGTTAGAAGAAGAGTAGAAAGGAAATTGTTATGGAATTTGAAAAGTTAAAGAAAATCATTGTTGAGGTTTTAAATGTTGATGCAAGCGAGATCAGTTTGGAAACTACTTTTATTGATGATCTTGGAGCAGATTCTTTAGATGTATTTCAGATTATTATGGGATTAGAGGAAGAATTTGATATCGAAATTCCTAACGAAGAAGCAGAGAAGATCGTAACTGTTGGAGATGCAGTAGAGCAGATTAAGAACGCATTGAACTAATTACCAGGTATGCGTGAAAACAAGGGCCTTGCGTATGGAATATTGCGCTAAGGCCTACTTTTAATTAGAGAAAGGAGGAAAAAGATGAAGAAATTAGAAGAATTTCAGGAAAAGATCGGCTATAAGTTTCAGGCGGAAGGATTGTTAAGACAGGCTCTTACCCACAGTTCCTATGCCAATGAGAAACATATGAAGAAACATTCTGATAATGAGCGATTGGAATTTTTAGGGGATGCGGTGCTAGAATTGGTATCCAGCGATTTTTTATACAAAAATTATCCGGATATCTCAGAAGGAGAACTGACCAAGAAAAGAGCCAGCATTGTCTGTGAGCCAACCTTAGCTTTATGTACAGAAGCGATCCAGTTGGGAGATTATCTTTTTTTAGGAAAAGGAGAGGATCTAACAGGTGGGAGAACGAGAAAATCAATTTTATCTGACGCTTTAGAAGCAGTCATTGGAGCCATATTTTTAGATGGTGGTCTTGCTAATGCAAAAGAGTTTATTGATAAATATATTTTAACAGATATCGAGAAAAAGCAGCTCTTTTATGATAGCAAGACTATCCTGCAGGAAGTGGTGCAGGGAGAGCACGAGACATTGTCCTATCGATTGATCGACGAATCAGGACCGGATCACAATAAGAGTTTTACAGTGGAGGTGCTGATCGACGGTCAGGTTATCAGTACAGGAACAGGACCGACCAAGAAGGCGGCAGAACAGGAGGCAGCATACCGGGCCCTTCTGAAATTAAACAAAAACCTGGGGGAATAATTCATGTATTTAAAAAGTTTAGAGGTACAGGGCTTTAAGTCCTTTGCCAATAAAATCGTATTTGACTTTCATAATGGTATCACAGGTATCGTAGGGCCGAATGGAAGTGGAAAAAGTAATGTTGCTGACGCCGTGCGCTGGGTATTAGGTGAACAGAGTGCAAAACAGCTTCGAGGAGCTTCCATGCAGGATGTTATCTTTGCAGGAACAGAGAATCGTAAGCCGTTAAGTTACGCTTATGTTGCCATAACCTTGGACAATTCTGACCACCAGCTGGCAATTGATTATGAAGAAGTTACCATTGCCCGTCGTGTATATCGTTCTGGCGAGAGTGAATATTTGATCAATGGTACTGTGTGCCGTCTGAAAGAAGTTTCTGAGCTTTTCTATGACACCGGTATCGGTAAAGAAGGATATTCCATTATCGGACAGGGTCAGATCGATAAGATCTTAAGTGGAAAACCGGAAGAACGAAGAGAGCTTTTTGACGAAGCAGCAGGTATCGTAAAATATAAAAAGCGTAAAGCTGCAACGCAGAAGAAATTGGAAAGCGAACGGGAGAACCTGGTTCGAGTGAATGATATCCTTTCTGAGTTAGAGCGTCAGGTGGGACCGTTAGAGCGTCAGTCTGAGAAAGCAAAACTCTATTTAAAGAAAAAGGAAGAGTTAAAAGATTACGAAGTCAATGTATTTTTATTAGAAGTAGAACGCATTGAGCAGCAGCAGAAGGAAGTAGAATCCAAATTCAAGATCGCTGATGCAGAATTAAAGGAAGCTACGGAAAGCTACGAGCGTACCAAAGCTGAATATGAGAAATTAGAGCAGGATATTGCAGATATGGATGAGAAGATCACTTCTATCCGGGAAAATATCAGCAATTCCAGCGTCATGAAAGAAAAATTAGAAAGCCAGATCCGGGTCTTAACAGAACAGATCCATACGGCAGAGACTACGGACGAGCATTTACAGGGACGTTTGGATGCCATCGAAACAGAGAAAAAAGAGCGTTTCAATTCCAGAACCCAGTATGAAGGAAAGCGGGCTTTCTATGATGAGCAGTTAGGGGAAGTTGCCCAGAGACAGAAAGAGGCAGAAGAAGAGTTAGCCCTTATTCAGCAGGAAATTGCAAAATGTAACGAAGGCATTGAGCGGGGACAGAAGGAAGTGATCGACCTTTTGAATAAGAAGATCGAAACAGAGTCCCAGCAGCAACGTTACGATGCTATGTTAGAGCAGATGAACATTCGTAAGAGCCAGCTAACTCAGCGACTTTTACAGAGAAAGTCGGAAGAAGGGGATCTGCAGGGCATTTTAGAAGAGTCCAAGAAGAATTTTGAGGCAGTCAACGAGAAACTGACCCAGTTAAAGGATCAGGAAAAAGAACTGATCAAAAAGGCTCAGGATTGGAAAGTCAAAAACCGGGAAAATGAGCGGAAATTTGAAGAGACCCAGAGTTCTTACCATAAGCAGAGATCTCGTCTGGAGTCCTTGAAAAATATTGCAGAGCGCTATGATGGATATGGTAACAGTATTCGTAAGGTCATGGAGCAGAAATCCCAGAATCCGGGACTTCTTGGCGTTGTATCAGATCTGATACAGGTAGAGAAACGTTATGAGACTGCTATTGAGACCGCATTAGGTGGAAATATCCAGAATATCGTAACAGAGGATGAGAAGACCGCTAAGAAGATGATCGGTTTCTTAAAAGAGAATCGTTTGGGACGAGCTACCTTCCTTCCACTTACCAGTGTAAGTGCCAAGAGCAATCCTAAGAATGAAGAGGCTTTAGAAGAAGAGGGAATCATTGATCTTGCCAGCCGTTTGGTAAGCTGTGACTCCAAGTATGATGAAGTGGTAGCTTATTTATTAGGCAGAGTCATTGTTGCGGAAAATATTGATTATGCCTTAGCTTTAGCGAAAAAATATCGTTATTCTTTACATATCGTAACTTTAGAAGGAGAGTATTTAAGCCCAGGTGGTTCCATGACCGGTGGTGCTTTTAAGAATTCCTCCAACCTTTTGGCGAGAAACAGAGAGATTGAAGAGTTAGAGAAGAAAGTTACCGCTCTTTCCAATGAGATGGAGAACATCAAACAGCGGAAAGAGGATATCTTAACTGCTATTGCATTGAATGAAGATGAGTTAGAAGAAGTAAAAGAAGCTTTACAGCAGCAGTACATTGTGCAGAACACTGCTAAGATGAATTACGACAGAGCATTGCAACAGCAGAAAGAAAGCGAGAATGTATACGCAGGTCTGAAAAATGAAAGTGCTCAGATGGATGAGCAGATCACAGATATTCAGGGTAAAAAAGAGCAGATCAAGCAGCAGATCGCAGAGGCGGCTCTACGAGAAGAAGAGATTGGAAAAGAAAGCAAAGAATTTTCCAAGATCTTAGAAGAGCAGAGCAGATTAGAAGAATCTGCCGCATCCAAGGTATCTAAGATCCAGTTAGAGGCTGCAGGAATTGAACAGAATGTAGGATTTATCTTAGAGAACTTGAGCCGTTTGGATAGCGAGATCCAGAAGTTCGAGTCCGAACAGCAGGAACTGATCGAAAATGCAAAGCATGCCAAAGAAGATGTGGCAAAGAAACAGCAGGATATCGAGGAGATCAAGAAGACCATTGCTTCTTCTGATGAGGGCTTTAGTAAATTAGACGAAGAGTTAAAGGAAAGCCTTAAGAAAAAAGAAGCTATGTCCTCGGATTATAAGGGATTTTTCCAGAAGCGTGAAGAAATCTCAGAGCGGATGGGAGCATTGGACAAAGAGATCTTTCGTCTGAATTCCCAGCGGGAAAAATTAAAAGATGCAGACGAATATCAGACCAATTATATGTGGACGGAATACGAGTTGACACCTCATGCAGCATTAGAATTGCGAAATGAAGCTTACGAAGATCTGGGAGCTTTAAAGAAACTGACTTCTGAGATCAAAGATGAGATCCGTCATTTGGGAGATGTTAATGTTAATGCTATCGAAGAGTATAAGGAAGTTTCTGAACGATATAATTTCTTAAAGACTCAGCATGATGATCTGATCGAAGCTGAACAGACTCTTATGGGTATCATTGAAGAACTGGATACCGGTATGAGAAATCAGTTTACGGAGAAGTTTGCAGAGATCCAGAGAGAATTCGATTCTTCTTTCCGTCAGCTTTTCGGAGGCGGACATGGAACTTTGGAACTGGTAGAAGACGAGGATATCTTAGAATGTGGAATCCGCATTATCGCCCAGCCACCAGGAAAGAAACTGCAGAACATGATGCAGCTCTCCGGTGGAGAAAAGGCACTGACAGCCATTGCGCTGTTATTTGCGATCCAGTCCTTAAAACCATCTCCATTCTGTCTCTTAGACGAAATCGAGGCGGCGTTAGATGACTCTAACGTAAGCCGCTATGCGAAATACTTAAAGAAATTGACAGAGAATACCCAGTTTATCGTTATTACCCACCGAAGAGGTACTATGGCAGAGACTGACCGTCTTTACGGTATTACCATGCAGGAGAAGGGTGTATCTACTCTGGTTTCTGTTAATCTGATCGAAAATGATCTCACAGAGTAAAGGAGTTTTCATGAGCGAAGAAGTAAAAGAGAAAAAAGGCTTTTTTAATAAACTGGTAGAGGGACTGACCAAGACCAGAAATAATATCGTATCCGGCATTGATGCTATTTTCAGCGGATTTTCTAAGATTGACGAGGATTTTTACGAGGAATTAGAAGAGATCCTCATTATGGGAGATCTGGGGGTAAAAGCCACAGAAGAGATCTTAGATTCTCTGCGTCAGAAAGTAAAAGAGCAGCACATCAAGGATCCGGCTGAATGTAAGCAGCTTTTGATCGATAGTATCAAAGAGCAGATGCAAGTAGAAAATACAGCCTATCGTTTTGAAGAAGTAACTTCCGTGGTACTCGTTATTGGAGTTAACGGCGTGGGAAAAACGACTACCGTCGGAAAACTCGCTGGAAAGTTAAAGAGCCAGGGCAAGAAAGTGGTAATTGCCGGAGCGGATACTTTCCGTGCAGCTGCAGGAGACTAGCTTCAGGAATGGGCGAACCGTTCCAATGTAACCATGATCGGTGGAACAGAAGGGGCAGACCCAGGTTCTGTAGTATTTGACGCAACCGCTGCTGCAAAAGCCAGAAATGCGGATGTACTCTTAGTGGATACTGCGGGACGTCTTCACAATAAAAAGAACCTGATGAACGAGTTGGGCAAGATCAATAAGATCATTGATAGAGAATATCCTGACGCTCATAGAGAGACCTTAGTTGTCTTAGACGCTACTACAGGGCAGAACGCTTTAGTACAGGCGAAGGAATTCTCAGAAGTAGCCAAGATCACAGGTATTGTTCTGACTAAGATGGACGGAACTGCCAAGGGTGGTATTGCAGTGGCGATCCAGTCTGAGCTCTCTGTTCCGGTAAAATATATCGGCGTGGGCGAGACCATTGACGACTTACAGAAATTTGACGCAGATGAGTTCGTAAATGCTTTGTTTGATGTGAAAGAAGACAAGGAAGAGGAATAAAAATAGACAAGAAAGAAGGAATGAAATATGCTGACACTTGACAAGTTTGAGGAAGCAAGTGAAAAAGTAAAAGAAGTGACCCTGGAGACCAAACTGGTATACAGCGATTTTTTAAGTGAGAAAACTGGAAATAAGGTTTATTTAAAACCAGAAAATATGCAGTTTACAGGGGCGTATAAACTACGTGGAGCATATTACAAGATCAGTACATTAACAGATGAGGAACGGTCAAGAGGTTTGATCACTGCTTCCGCAGGAAATCATGCCCAGGGTGTGGCATACGCCGCAAAATGCTATGGCTGCAAGGCAGTTATCGTTATGCCTACTACCACTCCTCTGATCAAAGTAAACCGCACCAAGAGCTATGGCGCAGAAGTTGTTCTCTATGGTGATGTATATGATGAAGCCTGTGCAAAGGCTTTAGAACTGGCAGAGGAAAAAGGATATACTTTTATCCATCCATTTGATGATCTGGCAGTAGCAACCGGACAGGGATCCATTGCAATGGAGATCTTCAAAGAGCTTCCATTAGTAGAATATATCCTCGTTCCGATCGGAGGAGGCGGACTGGCTACGGGAGTCTCCACTCTGGCAAAATTATTAAATCCAAAGATCAAAGTGATCGGTGTAGAACCGGCAGGAGCTGCTTGTATGCAGGCTTCTTTTGCAGCAGGTAAAGTAACAACACTTCCGGGAGTTAATACGATTGCAGATGGTACTGCAGTAAAGACACCGGGAAGCAATATTTTCCCATACATCCAGAAAAATCTGGACGATATCATTACAGTAGAAGATGATGAATTGATCGTTGCTTTCCTGGATATGGTAGAAAATCATAAGATGGTAGTAGAAAACTCCGGACTTTTGACCGTAGCTGCTTTAAATCATCTGGATATTCAGGACAAACGGGTAGTATCCATCTTAAGTGGTGGAAATATGGATATTATCACCATGTCTTCCGTGGTACAGCAGGGACTTATTTTCAGAGATCGTATTTTTACCGTATCTGTACTTTTGCCGGATAAGCCAGGAGAGCTTTCCAAAGTATCCGACATTATTGCAAAAGAGCAGGGGAATGTAATCAAGTTAGAGCACAACCAGTTCGTAAGCACTAACCGTAATATGGCAGTGGAACTGCGTATCACTCTGGAGACTTTTGGTACAGAGCATAAGAAGAAGATCTTAAAGACTTTAGAAGATACAGGATACAAACCAAAACAGGTTCGCACTATGATCTAGGGGGAAAAACACATGGAATCAATGAAAGATTATGAAAAAGAATTAGAAAGATCTTTCCGGACAATTGGAGAAGGGGACATTATCTCAGGAACTGTCATTGCAGTCAGCGAAGAAGAGGTAATGCTGGATCTGAATTATTATACTCAGGGTATTATCAAAGCTGAGAACTTAAGCAATGATCCGGATTTTCTCATTACAGAGCAGGTAAAGATCGGGGATCAGATCGAAGCAACTGTGATCCGTAAGGATGATGGCAATGGAAATATCGAACTTTCCAGAAAAGAAGCCAACGATGTGCTTGCCTGGGAAAAATTACAGGAAATGTTAGAACAGGAGACCATCGTTTCTGTTCGTATCAAAGAAAGTGTTCCAAGTGGTGTAGTGACTTATCTGGAAGGAATCCGGGCATTTATTCCGGCTTCCCAGATCTGCAGCGATTACGTGGAAGATACCGATGCTTGGATTGGAAAACAGATCGATGTAAAAGTCATTACTGTGGATAAAGATAAGACAAAATTAGTTTTATCTGGAAAAGCTGTTGCCAGAGAACGGGAAGAAGAAGCTAGAAATTATAGGATCTCCATGTTAGTGCCAGGCACTGTCATGGAAGGAACCATTGAGCAGATCAAGCCTTATGGTGCATTTGTCAGCCTTGACAACGGCATCAGCGGCCTGGTTCACATTTCACAGATCTGCCAGAAGCGCATTTCATCTCCGAACGAAGTGGTAAAAGAAGGCCAGAAGGTAAAAGTTAAGATCTTAAATACCAATGACAACAAAGTAAGCCTTAGCATGAAAGCTTTAGAAGAGGAAATGATCGACACAGAGGAAGTAGAAGAAGTGGAAGAATACATTTCCAATGAAACTGCAGGAACCAGCCTTGGGGATCTGCTGGCGAAGTTTAAGCTGTAGATATCCTTAATAAGCAGATGGATCGACAATATACATATTGAGGTAAGGGAAAGGGCTGCCGCACTAATTTAGTGCGACAGCCCCTTTATAATAGTGCGCATGATGGCGCATTTGAGTGAATTAATCTTGGGTAAGCTTATTTTCTTTTAAGAGAGCTTTTAATGCTTCTACTTCAGAATGTAGAGCATCGTTTTCAGATGAAAGTGTTTCGTTCTCATCTAATAGGAAATCTCTTTCTGCAGTTACATCATCTAGTAATTTCTTCATGGTACGTTCATGTCGCTCATATTCTTCTCGGGCGCGACAGCGCTGTTGAATCATTTGATCTTCGTTCAACATATATAAGGACTTGGATGCCTGAGTCATATATGGATTATCAGCAGATATCATACGCAATTCCTCCTATGTTTTAGCTTTGAAGAGCCTTGCCCAATAATCAATCTTATATCGGTGGTCTTCCTCGGTTGCCTGTTCTATGTGATTCAAATATAGCACACTCAATTGGAATTTGTCATTAAAAACTTGGTGAGTTTTTACATCCAGAAGTTTGAAAGTAGAGTAGAACTGATGATCATCAGGAAAAAGAGAAAAATTTAAAATTCCGATATGTATGACAGGCTTGGCGGGGTCATAATTTTCACCCCGGTATACTTGATCGAAATTTCGACAGAGATAACTGAGGGAACGATCAGGTCAGTTGTGTTCATTGGAGATTTGCATTTCCAGATTTAAAATTAGGGAATTATTCAGAATAAGCAGGATATCTAAAATGAAATCCTTGTTATCGATAGATTCTCCTAATACAATTGGATTGGTGATTTCAATTGAAGAAATAGTGTCTGGATCCAAGTGTAGGAGTGAAGCAGTTAGTCCTTTCAGAACCATTTGATTGTTTTGTAAAACAGCACGAAACATATAATCGTTTGTCAAAGGAAAATCAATAATTCCCGTAGCTGTTTCATAAGAAGTATTTTTCTTTTGCATATATACGCCTTTCTGATATGGGAATAAGCAGAGATATCCTGCAAAGAGTCATACGAAAAAAAGATAGGTTAATTATAAAATGATGGAAGTGGAATGTCAAACAAAAAAGTTTTTTAATATATACGGTAAAATTTTCAAGGGTGTCAAGAAAAAATACTTGACACCCTCTTTTGCTTGTGTTAATCTATCCAAGGTGACTGATATGGAAGAGAAAGTTGAACAGACATATTTATATGATTTTTATGGTGAGCTGTTGAATGAACATCAGCGCCAGATATATGAGGACTTCGTTTTCAATGATCTTTCCTTGGGAGAGATCGCGGCGGAGGAAGGCATTTCCAGACAGGGTGTAGCAGATATGATCAAGCGATGCACCAAGAAGCTTAACGATTATGAAGAGAAGCTTCATCTGGTAGCGAAATTCCTTTCCATGAAGAATGAGGTAGAGCAGATTCACAGACTGGCAGGGGAGAATAAAGAGAACCCTGGGCGGGACGTGATGACGCAGATTGAAGCAATATCGAATCAGATTTTAAAGGAGCTGTAGAATGGCATTTGACAGTTTATCAGAAAAACTGCAGAACGTATTCCGCAACTTGCGTAGCAAGGGAAGACTTACAGAAGATGATGTAAAGACCGCACTTCGAGAAGTTAAGATGGCTCTTTTAGAGGCTGACGTTAATTTCAAGGTAGTAAAACAGTTTACCAAAGACGTGCAAGAGCGGGCAATCGGACAGGATGTCATGAATGGATTAAATCCGGGACAGATGGTCATTAAGATCGTAAATGAGGAAATGATCAAGCTCATGGGATCTGAGACCACAGAGATTGCTTTTAAACCAGGCAAGGAACTGACCATTATCATGATGGTAGGTCTCCAGGGTGCTGGTAAGACTACCACAACAGCTAAGATCGCAGGAAAGTTAAAGCAGAAAGGCAAGAAGACCCTTTTAGCAGCCTGTGACGTTTACCGGCCAGCAGCCATCGAACAGCTGCAGATCAACGGACAGAAGCAGGGTGTGGAAGTTTTCTCCATGGGAGATAAAAATAAGCCTGTAGATATTGCGAAAGCTGCAGTTGAGCACGCTAAGAAAAATGAATGCAATGTACTTATCATAGATACAGCAGGACGTCTTCACGTAGATGAAGATATGATGGCAGAGTTAGTAGAGATCAAGGAAGCGGTTGGCGTGTTCCAGACTTTACTGGTAGTAGATGCCATGACAGGTCAGGATGCAGTCAATGTAGCTAAGACCTTTGATGAGAAGATCGGACTTGATGGAGTGGTACTTACCAAGTTAGATGGTGATACCCGAGGCGGTGCAGCCCTTTCAATTCGGGCAGTGACCGGCAAACCAATCCTGTATGCAGGAATGGGTGAGAAGCTCTCTGATCTCGAGCAGTTCTATCCAGAACGAATGGCTTCCCGAATTCTGGGAATGGGTGATGTGCTTACCATGATCGAGAAAGTTCAGGAAAGCATTGACGAGGAGAAAGCCAAAGAACTCGAGCAGAAAATGCGAAAGAACGAGTTCGATTTTGAAATGTATTTGGAATCCATGGGACAGATGAAGAAAATGGGCGGACTTTCCAGTCTGATGGGAATGATGCCGGGACTTGGTCTGGGTAATGGAAAAATGCCGGATGTAGATACTGACGCGGCAGAGAAGAATATGGCAAGGATTGAAGCCATCATTTATTCAATGACACCGGAAGAGCGTAAGAATCCAAAACTGATGAATCCAAGCCGTAAGAACCGTATTGCAAAAGGTGCAGGAGTTGATATTGCAGAAGTCAATCGTCTGATTAAACAATTCGAGCAGATGAAGAAGATGATGAAGCAGATGCCTGGAATGATGGGCGGCGGTAAACGTGGTAAAAGAGGAATGTTCAAAGGACTTCCCTTTTAAATAAATTTTTTCAAATAATATGAGGAGGTGAAAACACAATGGCAGTTAAAATCAGATTAAGAAGAATGGGACAGAAAAAAGCTCCTTTCTATAGAATCGTAGTTGCAGATTCCAGATCACCAAGAGATGGAAGATGTATCGAAGAGATCGGAACTTATGATCCAACAAAGAATCCTACTGAATATCATGTAGATGCTGAGTTAGCTAAGAAATGGTTAGCAAACGGAGCACAGCCTACCGAAACTGTAAGCAGAATTTTCAAGAACGCTGGTATCGAGAAATAGGATTTGCGAGGTAGACGTAATGAAAGAATTAGTTGAAGTAATTGCAAAAGCACTCGTAGATTCTCCAGAAGAAGTTGTTGTGACTCAGACGGAGAATGATAAAGCAATTGTTTTAGAATTACGTGTTGCACAGTCTGACATGGGCAAAGTGATCGGTAAGCAGGGACGTATTGCGAAAGCAATCCGTTCTGTTGTGAAAGCCGCAGCCTCTAAAGAAGACAAGAAGGTTATTGTTGAGATTATGCAGTAATCCTAAGCCGCCTCGTTTGAGGCGGTTTTTTGTTTACTAGGAATTCTCTAGGAAACAAAAGACTCAGATTATAATAGAAAGGACTCAAACTATGGAAGATTTATTACAGGTGGGTGTCATTACCTCTACCCATGGCGTGCGTGGGGAAGTGAAAGTTTTTCCAACAACGGATGATCCCGCACGTTTTAAGAAATTAAAAAAAGTAATCTTAGACTCTGGAAAAGAGCAGTTAGAATTGGAAATTGCTTCCGTTAAATTTTTCAAAAATATGGTCATTGTGAAATTTAAGGGAATTGATAATATAAATGACGTAGAAAAATACAAAAAAGCAGGTTTGTTCGTTACTCGGGACAACGCAGTAAAATTGAAAGAAAATGAGTATTTTATTGCGGACTTGATTGGACTTTCTGTAGTGTCCGACGAGGGAGAAGAATTAGGAACGTTAGCAGATGTGCTTTCTACAGGAGCCAATGATGTGTATGTCATAAAGAAAGAGGGAACACAGGATCTACTTCTCCCTGCTATTAAAGATTGTATCCGCAAAGTGGATTTTGACAGTCAGACCATGACAGTCTATGTGCTTCCGGGATTGAGGGATCTGTAATGGCAGAAGGAATGAATTTTCATGTGCTGACCCTTTTTCCAGAAATGATCATGCAGGGAGTCACTACCAGTATTACGGGAAGAGCTATGGAGCAGGGAACCATTTCGGTGGAAGCTGTGAATATCCGGGATTTTACTAAGAATAAGCATAGGAAAGTAGATGATTATACCTATGGAGGCGGAGCGGGAATGCTCATGCAGGCGCAGCCTGTTTACGATGCCTATGCCAGCGTGGCAGAAAAGATCCCATCTGACCGGAAAAAAAGAGTCATCTATGTGACGCCTCAGGGAACGCCTTTTTGTCAGGCAATGGCAGAGGATCTGGCAAAAAATGATGAGTTGATCTTTTTATGCGGTCATTATGAAGGAATTGACGAACGGGTCTTAGAAGAAGTGGTCACAGACTATGTTTCCATTGGAGACTATGTGCTGACAGGGGGAGAACTGGCGGCTATGGTTATGATCGACGCTATTTCTCGGCTGGTACCAGGAGTATTGAATAATGAAGAATCTGCAGAAACAGAGTCTTTTCACGGCAATCTTTTAGAATATCCGCAGTATTCCAGACCAAAGGTGTGGCACGATAAGGAAGTGCCGGAAGTGCTTTTATCCGGAAATACGAAGAATATCCGCAAATGGCGGTTAGAGCAGTCTATAGTCCGCACAAAAGAGCGCAGACCGGATTTATATGCAAAGTATGAAGAACTTCAAAGCTGTCTGGAGGTCTTAAAGAAAAACAAGTTAAATAACATTGATATGATAGAGCTGATACAGCGGGGAAGAGCAATCCTCATAGGACGCAGAGGGGGCAGTATCCTTTTAAAAGATGCAAATTCAGGAGTATTGTTCCATTATGCAGATGATCCAAAGAGTGGCGAAGAATTGCTGCAATTATATAGTGAACAAAGAACTGCAGTAGTACAGCAATATGGATCACAGGGCAGAACGCAAGAGGTCTATCTGATCCTTCATCAGCAGGAAATGGTCTCTCACGCAAAGGAAATCCTGGGAGTAGAAGAAATTATGTCCTGCTACCAGAAAGTCTATACCAGAAAGGAAAGCCTGCCCATTACAGGACTGTACCGACTGGATGGTCAGCCGGCAGATTCGGGGCTTTTTATCCGGAAATTGGGCCAGGCTGAAGAAAATGCTGTTCTTTCTATCTATACGGGAGTGGATGGGGCTTCTTATGTGAAAAAGTGTTTAGACCATGGAAATATGTATGGCGCATTTTTCGGGGACGAGTTAGCTGGAATCATGGGAATCCATGAAGATGGAAGCCTTGGAATGTTACAGGTAAAGCCAAGCTTCCAGGGGCGAAAAGTGGCAAAAGCCCTGGAAACCTATCTGATCAATCTGGTTATTTCCTGGGGATGGATCCCTTACGGACAGGTAGAAGAAGACAATGAGATTTCTTGGAGACTGCAGGAGTCCTTAGGACTTTACACCTCAAAAGATAAAATCTACTGGATGAGATAAAAAATCTTATAAAATATTGCATTTGAAGTAAAAAAGTTGTTGCATTTGCAGAACGAGTGTGGTAATTTATTAATGTTGTGAATAAAGGCGATGGTCCTCTGTTGCATTGATTGCATTAAGAACGTCAAAATAATAGGAGGTCACAAAAATGAACGCAAGTGAAATTATTAAGAACATCGAAGCTGAACAGTTAAAAGCAGAAGTACCACAGTTTAATGTTGGTGATACTGTAAAAGTTTACGGAAAGATCAAAGAAGGAAACCGTGAACGTGTTCAGGTATTTGAAGGAACTGTTATTAAGAAACAGGGCGGAAGCAACCGCGCAACCTTTACTGTTAGAAAACTTTCTAATGGTGTTGGTGTAGAAAAAACCTGGCCATTACATTCTCCAAACGTAGAGAAAGTTGATGTTGTACGTAGAGGTAAAGTAAGACGTGCAAAACTTTACTACTTAAGAGATCGTGTAGGTAAAGCTGCTAAGGTTAAAGAATTAGTAAAATAATCTTGCATTAAAAACTGCTTCATTCATTGGAAACAATGGATGGAGCAGTTTTTTATTTATTTGACAAAAACAAAAATTGAAAAAATAAGATTTTTTATGGGCAAAGAGGGTTTCTTTGCCCATAAAAATATTGTAAAATAAAGTTTAAACTATTATGTCAAAGGAGATTTTATGAGACGTCGCAGTGGGCTGAATTTTGGAAAACAACGGAAAAAGTTTAATCTGCCACTTTTTAAAGAGATTCTTACATGGATTGGAGAAATCCTGCTGATCATCGTGGTAGCGGGAATCTGTGTGAGTTTTTTTGGAGTGCGTACTACGGTAGTGGGGCAGGCAATGTCAGAGACTCTTTCCAATGGAGACCAGATTCTGATCAATAAATTTCAGTATGTTATTTCTAGTCCAAAACAGGGAGATGTAGTGGTGTTTTTACCCAATGGCAATGAGAAGTCCCATTATTATGTAAGAAGAGTCATCGGTGTCCCAGGTGATACCATACAGATCAAAGAAGGGGCTGTTTATGTCAATGATGAACTGTATTTGGAAGAGCGGGAAGTGGCTTCTATTGAAGAGGCGGGAATTGCCAGTGAACCCATCACTTTGGAAGATGGGGAGTATTTTGTGCTGGGAGATAATCGAAACAACAGTGAGGACAGCAGATTTGCCAATATTGGTAATATAAAAGAAGATTATATCATTGGCAAGGCTTGGGTCTATTTTGAATCCATCGGCAAGATGGGATTTATCAAGTAAGAAGGCAGGTAAAGTATGAATTTTCAGTGGTATCCTGGCCATATGACAAAGGCCAGAAGACAGATGTTAGAAGATATCAAATTAATCGATATCGTAATTGAACTGGTGGATGCAAGAATCCCTATCAGTAGCAGAAATCCGGATATTGATGATCTGGGAAAGAATAAATATCGACTCATCCTTTTGAATAAATATGATCTGGCTGATAAGGCGAAAAGCGATGCTTGGACGGAATATTTTAAAGAAAAGGGATTTTTTGTGGTGGGGCTGGATTCCCGGACAAAAAATGCCATGAAGCAGGTAACTGCAGTGATCATGGAAGCCTGTAAGGAGAAGATCGAAAGAGACAGAAAGCGTGGGATCAAGAATCGTCCCGTAAGAGCTATGGTAGTGGGGATTCCGAATGTAGGCAAATCTACATTTATCAATTCCTATGCAGGAAAGGCCGTAACAAAGACCGGAAACAAGCCGGGAGTGACCAAAGGAAAACAGTGGATCCGTCCAAATAATCAGGTGGAATTGTTAGATACGCCGGGAATCCTGTGGCCAAAGTTTGAAGACCAGACTGTAGGTTTAAAGCTGGCACTCATTGGTTCTATTAAGGATGAGATCTTAAATGTAGACGAGCTTGCCATCGAACTGATCAAAATTTTAAAAATTCAGTACCCTGGAGTACTAAAGAATCGCTATGAAGTGGACGAAACAAAAGGTGATACAGAGATCTTAATGGACATTGCCCAGAACCGGAAATGTATTTCCAAGGGGAATGAACTGGATTACAGTAAGGCAGCAGGTCTTTTGATCGATGAGTTTAGAAGCGGCGTGCTGGGAAGACTTTCCTTAGAGATGCCGGAGGAGTCATAAGACAAGAGGCGAAGAGCTGTTTTGGGACAGAAGAGAAAGCGCGAAGACTTGCCTTAGGACAGAAGAGAAAACGCGAAGAGCTGTCTTTGGACAGAAGACAAGAGGCACGAAAAGATGAGCGAATTAAAAATTGGACAGATCAAGGAGCAACTGGCGCAGACGCCGGAAGCATCCTTAGAGGAATTTATTGCTGAGTTTGAGGCAGATGAAAGAGCTGGCGTTGTGAAGCTGGTGGAGTCTGCTAGAAAGAAATTAGAGAAATTAGAGCAGGAGAAAGCCAGGATCGAGGGCTTGAAGAAGTACGAAAGAGAATATAGTGAACATGCTTTTATCTGCGGAATCGATGAAGTAGGAAGAGGTCCATTAGCAGGACCGGTGGTGGCAGGTGCCGTTATCCTTCCGAAGGATTGCGATATTTTATATATCAACGATTCCAAGCAGTTATCCGAAGCAAAAAGGGAAGCCTTGTATGATGAGATCATGGAGAAAGCCATAGCAGCAGAAGTAGGTCTGGTGTCTCCTGAGAGGATTGATGAGATCAATATCTTACAGGCAACTTATGAAGCTATGCGTCAGGCCATCAGCAAGTTGGATCCGGTACCGGATCTTCTCTTAAATGACGCAGTAACCATACCGGAAGTAGTAATTCAGCAGGTGCCGATCATTAAAGGAGACGCTAAGAGTATTTCTATTGGAGCGGCCAGTATTATTGCGAAAGTTACCAGGGATCGGATGATGGTAGAATATGATCATATTTTCCCTGGATATGGATTTGCCTCCAATAAAGGATATGGTTCCAAGGAACATATAGAAGCCTTGAAAAAATTCGGACCAACCCCAATTCATCGTAGAACTTTTATTAAGAATTTTATGGAGTAGCTATGCAAATAACAGATCTGATACGTCAATATAACAAAGCAACAGACAGCAATCAGAATGTGAACAGTAAGAAAGGTGTAGAGAAGCTTACTTCTTCTCTTCAAGAACTGTCCACAGGAAATGTATTTGAAGGAACTGTAAAATATGCAAAAAATGGACAGGTGGTGTTAGGATTGTCTAACGGCCAGAGGATCGTTGCCCGTATGGACGGGAAAGTGCCTCTAGAAGAGGGGCAGTCTATGTTTTTTCAGGTGAAGTCCAATGATGGAACACAGATCGCCATTCGTCCTTATACACTAGATGGAAATAGTATCAACCTGACTTTGCTGCAGGCTTTAAAAGCAGCGAATCTTCCAGTGGATGGAGATCATCTGTCCATGGTGAATCGGATGATGCAGGAGCAGATGTCTATTGACCGGAACAGCTTATCTCAGATGGCAAGAGTGTTGACAGCAAATCCTGGAGTAGATCCTCAGACTTTGGTGCAGATGCAGAAGTTAAATCTGCCAATCTCTCCGGAAATGGCGGCTCAGTTTGAAAAATATATGAATAATGGTCAGGCAATTCATGAGTCCATGAATCAGTTTTTGGATGTGTTGCCGACGGCTATGACAGAGGAATCTTTGTCTATGGAAAGTCTGCAACAGTTGAATCTCTCGTTGCTCGAGATCGTTACAGAAGGCTTACCGGAAGCTGGTCAGTTAGCGGGAACGGCGGAGCAAAATGGCGGACAGGCTGTGTATGGAGGGATTTCCCAAGGCGTACAGGTGATCATAGATTTTGATGGAAGCGTTACTATCAGTGGTGGAAATCCGGAAGATGCAGCCGGAGCGGAAGCAGCAGTTGCAGGACTGACAGAAGGAGAAGCCGTCCCAGGGCAGGAAGCCGGGGGAGCAGTCGGAGCAGAAGGAGCAGCTGGCGCAGAAGCAGGCTCTACAGGAGTAGCCGGAACAGAAGCGGGCGTTGCAGGAGCAGACGGAGCCATAGGTCAGGAAGCGGGCGTTGCAGGAGCAGAGAGCACAGCAGGTCAGGAAGCCGCAAACGGGGCGGTTTTAGAAGAAGGAACCCATACTTCTAAGAGTGAAGGATTTTTCGCCTCTGGAAAAGCAATCTTAGCAGATCTTTTTTCTGGAGCTACAGAGTCTCAGGGGACAGAAGAGACCCTGTTAAAAGGGAACGATTCTATGGATCGGGCACCTCATACTTTAGGGGCAATCTTAACAGATAAAGGCATGGAGAATCTGGAAAAGAGTCTGTCACTTCTTTCAGATAAACAGGTAAAGATCGGTCAGAACACTACCACGGCGGATCTGCTTAATTTTGTCAAACAGACTCTAGAGACAGGACAGTTTTCTAATAGAGATTCATTCCGTTCTTTCTTTGGGGGAAAGGAATTCTCTGCGGTAGTAAAGGATGCCCTGCAGCAGCAGTGGACCATTACTCCGAAGGAATTAGAGAATGAAGCAGCGATCAACAAGCTTTATGAGAAAATGGAACAAAAAGTTACTCAGTTGGAGCAGGCCCTGCACAATGCGGGGGTGCAAAATGCCAATATTTCCCAGGCGGCGGCAGATGTAAAAGGCAATGTGGAATTTATGAATCAGGTAAATCAGCTTTATACTTATGTTCAGATTCCTCTTAAGATGTCAGGCCAGACAGCCAGCGGGGAGCTTTATGTATATACCAATAAGAAGAACCTTCAGGAAGGGAAAGAGGAGTTGACAGCTTTTCTGCATCTGGATATGGATAATCTGGGTTCCACCGATGTGTCCATCCGTTTGAAAGGGAAGGATCTTTCCACGAATTTCTATCTGGATGATGATGCTTCTTTTGACCTGGTGCAGGAGCATTTGCCAATTTTGGAGGCACGATTAGCTGCAAAAGGATATAACAGCAAGATTTCAGTGAGCAATGAATCAAAAAAAGTAGATTTTGTTGATGATTTCCTGAAAAAAGACCAGCCATCAGCAGGTCAGGTACACCGATATTCATTTGACATGAGGGCTTAATATGGCAGAAAATAAAGAATTTCATCCTTTTTTTGATTGGAACAAGCAGGAAAAGGAGCAGAAAAAAGAGGTAGATAAAGAGAAGACCGCCGTTGCCATTTCCTATACACCGGGCGAGCGGGCACCTAAGATCTTAGCTACCGGAAAAGGGGCAGTGGCAGATAAGATCATTGAGACTGCCCAGGAAAATGATGTCCCTCTTTATACGGATAATCAATTGGCAGACACCTTATCCAAACTTCAGATCGGAGATATGATCCCGCCAGAGCTTTACGAAGTGGTGGCAGAGATCTTAGTCTTTGTGGATGACATGGACAAGTTGAAAGCGAAAGTGGCAGATGTGAAACGATAAGCAATAAATAATAAATAATAAACAAGATGCCAGTCAGTTTTGTAATGGGATTGACAGGAAAAATAGAAAGCAGGTGCGCGTGATAGAAAAGAGGCGCGGCAATAAAATACAGGAAAATCGCAGGCAAACGGGAGCCAGATACGAAAAACTGGCGGCGGAATATCTGACGGAGCACGGATACGAGATCTTAGAATATAATTATAGAAATCGAACCGGAGAGATAGATCTTGTCGCAAAAGACGGAGAATACCTTTGCTTTGTGGAGGTCAAATATCGAAGGGATACTTCTTCCGGAAGTCCTCTAGAAGCAGTGGGCAGGCGAAAACAACAGAATATTTCTAAGGTGGCGAAGTATTATCTGCTGACTCATGGTCATAGTGAGTGGACGCCCTGCCGATTTGATGTAGTTGGTATAACCGGAGATAAGATCGAACTGGTGAAGAATGCTTTTGAGTTTCAGGCGTAGGGGCTTGGAGGAAAGCGAAGCTATGGGATTTGAAGGGAAATTATATATGAAATATCAGGATTTTAAATGGAAGGATAACAATTCCATCTTACAAGTAAAAGAATACGAACTGGCAGAGGGGGCGGTGCTTCCTCTGCTTCATTTTCCTCTGTTGGAAAAACAGGACTTTGTGGGACATTGTTTTACCACAAGAGAAGGTGGCGTCAGTCAGGGAATCTTTAGCAGTCTGAATCTGAGTTTTACAAGAGGGGATGAAAAGGAAGCGGTCTTAGAGAATTACAACCGATTGGCAGAAGCCTTAGGGGTAAAAGCAGAGCAGTTTGTCTGTTCTCATCAGACCCACACCACCAACGTAAGAAGAGTAGGAAAAATTGATTGTGGCACAGGTGTGTCACGACCTTTGACTTATGAAGATGTGGATGGTCTTATTACCAACGAACCGGGAGTAGTGCTTTCTACTTTTTATGCGGACTGTGTTCCGTTATATTTTGTGGATCCGGTTCATAAAGCTATCGGACTTAGTCATTCCGGCTGGAGGGGAACGGTAGGAAGAATGGGACAGAAGACCTTAGAAGCAATGAACGCGGCTTTTGGAACAGATCCAAAGGATGTGTATGCAACAGTAGGTCCATCTATCTGTCAGGATTGTTACGAGATCAGCAGAGATGTGGCAGAGGAGTTCATGAAAGAATTTCCGGGACATGAAGCAGAGATCTTGTGGCAGAAATCCGAAGAAAAATTCCACCTAAACCTGTGGAAATGTAATGAGATCGTTTTAACAGAAGCAGGTATCCTGCCAGAACATCTGGCAGTGACGAATCTGTGTACCTGTTGTAACCCTAAACTTCTCTTTTCCCACCGGGCAAGCCAGGGAAAAAGAGGAAATTTGGGAGCTTTCTTGTTCATAAAATAGAATTCTGGTGGTTAAGCAAACATCAGATCCTCAACCACATCATGTACCGTTTCGATCTTAGTGATCTTGGAAACGTTTTCACCGCAGAAGATCAGACCCTCGTCTAGATTTCCTTTTACGGCATTGACCAAGGCGTTGGTAATGCAGTATGGGATTTCGGCAGGGTTACAATTCTTGATGCAGTGGTAGCAGCGTTTTACCTTGTGATTTCCAAATTGGAGATCCTGGATCATCTTATTATTTAACGCGCGTCCCGGCATACCGACAGGACTTTTAATGATCTTCACATCTTCGGCTTTTGCGTTAACGTATGCCATTTTAAAGGCTTCGGAGGCGTCACATTCTTCTGTGGCTACGAAGCGGGTAGCAGCCTGGACACCGTCTACCCCAAGGCTTTTTGCAAAAAGAACATCTTTATGATCCCAGATTCCACCAGCTAGGAAGACTGGGATCTTCTTTTCGTAGGTTTCTTCGTATTTGGCTTTTTCTTCTACGATCTGTTTTACTTCCTCGGCGAAAGTCTCCTGGGTAAGTTCTTCGGCATCCTCAGCGGAAAAGCCCAGATGACCGCCGGCTTTCGGACCTTCGATCACGATGAAGTCAGGCAATACCTGATATTTTTTCATCCAGGACTTTAAGATCAGGGCAGCTGCCTTTCGGGAAGAAATGATAGGGGCGATCTTGGCTGCACTTCCTTTTACAAGGGCTGGCAGATCCATAGGAAGTCCTGCACCGCAGATGATAGCGTCGGCACCAGCTTTTACAGCAGCAAGGACATGTTCTTTATAATGCTGCAGAGCTACCATGACATTGACAGCCACCATTCCTTTCCCTTTTGCGATCTCTTTTGTTTTTTTGATATGGGATGCAATGGCTTTTAAATTACATTCCTGTTCATTTCCAGCAAAATCCGGATCGTCGTATCCAATCTGGGCGGTGGAGATCACACCCATGCCGCCTTCTTTTGCAACGGCACCTGCCAGATTACTTAAGCTGACTCCAACGCCCATACCGCCCTGGATCAGCGGAACAGACAGGTTCCAGCCATTTTGATTCATTTTTTCAAAAATTGCTTTTTTCATAGAATTCTCCTGTATTAATCTTATAGAAAACAAAATTAGATGATGTGGTTTTAAAAACCACATAGAAAAGTATAGCTTTCTACATTTATATTGTCAACCCTTAAGAAATTCATAAGAATTTATTCCATTGGCTTTAATTGTATTCTTGGAGAAATATGGTAGACTAAGTGTATCAAGTGAATTAATACACTTATTACATGAAAGGAGAGTCAGTATGATTGAGCTGAATTATCGGGATGCAAAGCCTATTTACGAGCAGATCATGGAAGGAATCCGGAAACTGGTAGTGACAGATTCCTTGGCAGTGGGAGAGAAACTTCCATCTGTAAGAGAGATGGCTTCTAAGATGGCGATCAATCCGAATACCATTTCAAGGGCATATAAGGAATTGGAAGCCGAAGGCTATATTTATACAATCAGTGGAAAAGGCACCTTTGTAGCAGAGAAAAAAGATGTGAAAGAACATCGTACCAAAGAACTGTTAGAAAAGTTTGATGAAGTTACTGGGGAACTGATCTATCTGTCTGTTCCGACTGAGGAACTGCAGGAGAGGATCACATCCATTGAGAAGGGGAGGAAAGGTGCATGATTAAAGTTAATAACGTCGTAAAGGAATTCCAAGGATTCCGAGCATTAGACGGTGTGAATATGAATGTAGGAAAAGGCGATATCTATGGTCTGGTTGGACCAAACGGTGCCGGAAAATCTACGATCATCCGTCATTTAACAGGAGTGTATCGTCAGGATGCAGGCGAGATCTTCGTAAATGGAGAACTGGTATATGAGAATCGGATCGTAAAGTCAAAGATTGCATACATTCCGGATGAACTGTTTTATTTTTTACAGGCGGATACATTGGAAATGATGAAATACTACAAGGGAATCTACCCACAGTTTGATGAGAAGATGTTCTATCGTCTGCAGGAATTTTTCCCAAGTATCCAGTTAAGGAGAAATATCAGAAGATTATCAAAAGGTATGCAGAAGCAGGTGGCTTTCTGGCTGGCGATCTGTTGTAAGCCGGAACTTCTCATCTTAGATGAGCCGGTAGATGGATTAGATCCAGTAATGCGTCGTCAGATCTGGAGCATTTTGATGGCAGAAGTAGAAGCCCAGAAAATGACAGTATTGGTATCTTCTCACAACTTAAGAGAATTAGAGGATGTATGTGATCACGTAGGTATCATGAATAAAGGAAAAGTCATGATCGAGCGTTCACTGTCTGAACTTCAGGGAAATATTTCCAAGATTCAGGTTGCCTGCCAGACAGGTATGCCAAAACTTCCAGAGGAATTTAAGGTACTTCACATGGCAAATACAGGACGTGTATATACCATGATCGTAAAAGGAAATCCAAAGGAAGCAGCCCAGGCGATCATTACAGAAGGAGAGAACCACGCCATCGTAGATGTTCTTCCTCTGACCCTGGAAGAGATCTTCATTTATGAA
>JAGAOC010000062.1 GCA_017623935.1 Agathobacter sp.
ATAATTTCAAAGAAATTTTGGTAGACTGGGAGCTCCATGCAGAAGTAAACGGAGAAGATAAATCTCCGTTGGAATGGATCAGATACTACAAGCTCGTGGAGATCGACGGTATGACAGAAGAGCTGCAGCCGGAAAATTACGTGCAGGTCATGACCGCCCACAAAGCCAAAGGACTTGAATGGGATGTCGTATTCGTCACAGGATGTAATGAGAAGACATTCCCATTATTAAGAGGGGATATAGAGGAAGAGCGTCGAATTTGCTATGTGGCGGTTACTAGAGCAAAAGAAAAACTGTTCCTGACAAGACCGCAGACGGTCACAATATGGGGTAATCATACCCAGGATGCAGAAGAAAGCAGATTTATTAAAGAGATGGGATTATGAAAAAAATAAATTTAATAGATAAAAAATTTGGAAGATTACAAGTGATTGAAGAAGCTAAAAAAAGAGGAAATAAAAGAATGTGGAAATGCCGCTGTGACTGTGGAAATATAACCATAGTTGCAACGAATACTCTTAAATCTGGACACACCACAAGCTGCGGATGTCTGCGAACCGAAAAAAGACCAGAATTTCATAAAGTTCATGGAATGACAAAAACAAGATTATATAAAATATGGGTAAATATGAAACAAAGATGCTACATTGAAGAAAACGAGCAATATCCAAACTATGGCGGTAGAGGAATTGAAGTTTGTGAAGAATGGCGCAATGATTTCCAATCCTTTTATAATTGGGCAATAGCTAACGGATATCAAGATGATTTATCTATCGACAGAAAAAATCCGGACGGACACTATGAACCATCTAATTGTAGATGGGCCACTATGAAAGAGCAACAAAATAACAGAAGAAATAATCATCTAATAACTTACAACGGAGAAACACATACAATGATGGAATGGTCTGAGATAACAGGTACTAATTATAAAACGATTGCAAACAGACTGTATAAAGGTAAATCAGTCGAACAGGCTCTGTTTGGTAAATAAGAAAAGCCGGAGGTACATTTGCTGTACTTCCGGCAATTTTGCGTGATTTTAACAAAAAAGTAGCATAATTTGATACTACTTTGCTCATTTTTTAAAAATTATTGGCTAATATAGTCCAAAAATGATAGAATGATAAAAAATCAAATAAAAAAACACCCTCCAGCTTGGCGGCAATGGGGTGTTTCTCTGGAAAGGACTCAGCAACTACGTGAGAGCCCTACTTATATATAACGATATTGTATCATGGGTAGGGCCTTTCTGCAAGAGAGAAAGGAGAAAAAATTGAGCAACTTAGCACTAGCAAAAGAACATGTGCTGTTCCATCATAAAGATTCAGATGGATGGATCACAGTCGCAAAGAAAGACCTTAAAAGCGGGTTTTTCCGTCAATATCATTACAGACCGGAAGAACTGGCAGACGCACTTTCAGAATGGATGGGAGAAAACGTCTACTTTTCTCAGAACACATTCTATAAACCTCGCAGAGCCATTGAAACTATCAGACAATTAAGAAGTCTGTATGTTGATCTTGATGTATATACCAAAGGCATGGAGCCTGAATGGGTATTGGGCAAATTGGAGCTTGAATACTTCCGACAGGAGATCCCAGAGCCTAACATGGTAATATTCTCAGGACGTGGCCTTGTGCTCATATGGAACATCGAGCCAGTCCCCTATAAAGCTATACCTCTATGGCGATCTATGGAAACATATCTGATTGATAGACTGAAAGAATTCGGAGCTGACGCTAAAGCATCCGACCCTACACGTATTTTCCGTATCGCAGGAAGTATCAACAGTAAAAGCGGTACCATGGTAAAGACGGAATACAGACACAGTTACAGATATGTGCTCCGTGATCTGCAGAGTGATTACCTACCGGAACTCACTCCCTCACAGAACAAATCAAAGCCAGGAAGAAAAAAGAAAATAATCCATTTGTACAATGTCTACACCTTACATATCCAAAGAGCCAGAGATGTTGCTAAACTGGTTGAAATCAGAAACGGAAATGTGGGAAACTGTAGAGAGTACATCTGTTTTTTATACCGTTATTTCACATGCTGCTTTACAGACAATCCCAGAGAAGCACTGGAATGTACCCTAGAGCTGAACCAGCAATTCACTAAACCTCTACCTGAAAAAGAAGTCATAAAAGCAACAGCATCTGCAGAAAAAGCCTGGGCAGCTAAATCGAATAAAGCCGCAAATGAAGCAGCAAAAGCTAAAGGATATCCCGGAGCTGGTTATAATCTTAAAAATAAAGACCTTATAGACTGGCTCCACATCACAGATAAAGAACAAGAACAAATGAGTACCATTATCGGAACAAAAGAAAAGAACCGCAGGAGAAGAGAAGAGCGAAGAAAGAATGGGATGCTCCCCCGTGAAGAATACCTAAAACAGCAGAAAGAACAGACAGACTCAAAGCTGGAGATCATCAGAGCTTATATAGAGAAAGACCCCAAGATATCCATACGCAAACTGGCGCAGGAAACAGGCATGTCCAAGTCCGCTATACAGCGATTAAAGGCCCGCTTATAGTATACAGGTACTACGTACCCTTAATATAAAGGGCAGAGGGTGGGACACCTAACGAAAACACAGTAATACCAACGATAGAGAGAGAAAATGGTGGTGATTATGGAAAGATACGAAACAGTCAGAAAAGCGATCCTGCAAAACTATGAATGGAAAGCAGGAAAAGTCGCTGCATATTTAGGACTGACAGATGAATTAGGCTATGAGAAAGCCGTAGATTATGTACGGATGGTCCGTAAGAAGATGCGAGAGGATGGAGATCTGATCCAGCCGGAAGAAAAGCCGAAATATGCCGATCCGGAAGACAGGCTGAAAGATGTCCTCAAACTATTTGAACTGAGGAAATGCAATGTCCGGAAAAAAGAAGCGAAAAATATGCTCCTGACGATGTGTTACTGGACCATGCAGCTCAAAGGTAATTATGCAGCAGTCAGTGACACCATGGATATGAACGACAGGCTCAAAAGACCATTGCCGTTCCCGGAGATCGAAGAGATCTGCAATATTACTCAGGAGTATGGATTCGATGCACTGGATGAAGAAAAGAATGCAGCTGCCATAGCAGACGGATTCCCAGGAGCCGGACTGAATTGGACAAGTTCGAGCCTATATTATAAATTTAATATAAGCGATGATGAACTCCCGCATCTGAATACGATAGGAAAACCTATAGACAAGACTAAGCCATGGGGCATACCGAATCCTCAGCGAAAGGAAATGTGACATGCCTAAGAAAATAACCAGGCAGGAAGAAGCGGAAATACCGCTATTTGATAGCCACACAGAAGCGAGAGGATGGTTTAAGGACCGATACGGAGATGCTTTCATGCTGACCGATTCGGAACTTGTCGGAGTCGAGACATGCTACTTCTACTATCTGATTTTAGACAGAGCAGTCTTTGAAGAGGAAGTGAAGAAACTGCATTCCGGAACCATGACTGACAGCCTGAAATTTTTAAACAGTTATCAGAACATTCAAATCATGGATAGCGGCAGTGTACATATCGTCCACTGATCCGCTATCCATCCCCTTTTTTACCTCGAAACAAAACCTCAAAGGAGATCGGAAGAGCACACGTCTGAACTCCAG
>JAGAOC010000063.1 GCA_017623935.1 Agathobacter sp.
CTGCATATTGTATCCGCCAGTTATCACGTCTGTATCTAAGATCCTAGCAAGTTTTTTCCGCTCGGAAAGAAGACTGATAATAGAAACCAGATAATAGATCAACAGGATGAGTGCCAAAATAATGAAAATATCCACGATCATTAAGACAAATCCAAGTTCTACATTTCGCACTGGAATAACATTTTTAATACAAACTCTATATCCCTCTTCTGCTATTGGAACATCATACCAAAAATCCACTGTGATCAGCTCACCATTTGCCCAGAAATTCTCATTATACATATCTTGAGTATTTTCTGAACGCTGTATCATATTCCAAATATTTAACTCTACGTCTTCATTTTGGACATAGATCAAACTTTCCGCATCATGGGTTAACATGACTGCAGTATCTTCCATTCCCATTTCCGGCATATAGAAGTCAAAATCCGGCACATCCTCTCCTGATTGGAACAAGATCTCATCCTTTTCATTTACGATGCAGATATCCTGTACATTTGGCAGAAGTCTGGATATTTCCGCTAAAACTCCATCCAAACTATCCGGATCAGACTCGTCCCATTCCTGCTCCACTAACTGGGCTATTTTCTGCGAGGAATCATACCCCTGTTGTAATTTTTCATAGACCACATTGACCACAAAGAATCCCATCATGGCAGAAGCAAGAACCGTAAAAACGGTAATTACCATGAAAACACCTAATATATATGGCCAGATCCTTTGCTTTTTCAGCTTCTTTAATCTCTTTTCCTTACGGGTACTCATAACTTCCTCCTGAAATCTTTTAGATAATTTCAATCATTTTTTTTATTTTACCATTTCATTTTGAAATAATCTATCCCCTGTATCATTAAAAAAACCAGTCAGAATTTTCTGACTGGCTCTGATTTCTGATTTATTTTTTCTTCTTGCAGTTCTTCTTCGCTGGTGCTTTTGTTGTAGTTTTTGCTGCTGCCTTAGCTGCAGGCTTTTCTTCTGTTTTCTTCTCTGGTGCTTTGAACTTTACATTCTGAAGTAAAGCAGCTTTTCCAAGGTTTCCTTCAATATGGATCTTACCAGTAGTAAATGCTTTTACAACATCTAATTTGTTGTCTGCGATCTCCTGTAAAGTTGCTGCTGTAGTAAATACAGTTGCATCTCTGTCAAAATATTCGAAAGGCTGAACATCGATCTTTCCATCATTGATCTCCAGATAGAAAGCGCCTTCTCCTTCACCTTGAATATTGAACTGAACTGCTGCATGTTCTTTTACACCTGAAGCATCTGCTGCGCTGTATGCTTCTTTTACTTTTTCAACAATTTCTTCGTAAGTCATAATCATTGCTCTCCCTTTAGTTCACAATTTATCTTGATTCTTAGCTATTATACATTTCTTTTATACCCATAGCAATTCACAAAACTACTGAATTATAACTTATTTTTTCAAGTTCTTTACGCAAATTGACTCATAACTGCGAAAAAAAACTTAATTTACTTTTCTAAAAGACGAGTTCGTTTGTAGGTGGCTTACAGCTTTTTCCTTGGCAGATGTAATAAGTTGTCCGATCTTTTTTCAATGGATAGGCTTTCGTTTCTTCTTCTAAAATATGAATGGTAGTATGAAGAGGAATCTCGCAGGATAGGTCTTCCGGAAGTTCTTTTTCTTTTTTTACAATGGTTATCTTATCAGGCTGCTCCATATGATCCAATAGGGCTATCAAAAACATGGAATGACTGGCTGGGAACTGGGCTGCTTCTTTCTTTAAAAAAGCAAGCTGTTTCTCCGCTTTTTCCTTCCATTTTGGTTCTCCCGTGATCAGAAACATCTGTACCAGATTATATGCCATTGCAGAATTTCCACTGAATACTGCACCATCATAAGTTTCCTTTGGACGCAAAACAAGCTGTTCGTTTTCTTTTCCATATAGAAAAAATCCGCCCTGATCTTTATCTTCAAAATCCGTGATCACTTTCTCACATAATGCTTTTGCCTGTTCCAGATAAATGGGATCTAAAGCTGCCTCATACAGTGACAACAGTGCAAAGATCTCAAAGGCGTAATCGTCCAGAAAACCTTTCTGTCCTCGTTTTTCCTTTCGGTAACTAACGTACAATGTTTCTTTTTCCCGAAGTTTATCCCAGATAAATATCTGGGCATCCATTGCTGCATGAAGATATTTTTTCTTGCCTGTAACCCGGTACAAAGCGCACATTGCCGCGATCATCAATCCATTCCAACTGGTCAGGATCTTATCATCTAAATGGAGTTGGTAACGTTTTTTCCGGTACTCATATACTGCTGTCATATAGGAGTGTATTACCTCTCCCATGAGAGGATCATGCAACAGATTTGGGATGTTCTTTCCTTCAAAATTCCCCTCTTCCGTCATTCCAAAATACTGATTAAATTTTCTTCCGACTTCTTCTCCCAGAAGACCCTCTATTTCTGAATTCGAAAAAAGATAATACTTTCCTTCTTCTCCTTCACAATCTGCATCTTGGGCACTATAAAATCCCCTCTCTGGGGACGTCATTTCTCTTAAGATATATTTGGCTGTTTTTTCTGCCACCTGACGGTAAAGTTCATTTCCTGTGAGCTGAAATGCTTTACTGTAAGTTAAGATCAATAAAGCATTATCATAAAGCATTTTTTCAAAATGAGGCACCAGAAAATATGCATCGGTAGAATATCTGTAAAAGCCACCTCCAATATGATCAAAGATTCCACCTCGATACATTTGAAGCAGAGTCTTTTCCACCATTTCTAAAAACACCTTATTATTTCCTCTTTCATAATATCTCATTAAAAAGAGTAGATTATGGGGTACTGGAAATTTCGGTGCTTCTCCAAAACCTCCGTATCTTGGATCATACATAGCCTTGAACTGTTCCACACCCTTATGGATGAGGTATTCTTCTGATTCTTTTTCCTGGGATTTTTTTGAAAAATCTGGATTTCCTGATGTAATGTTTGTTTTCAGGTAATCCAGCAATTCTTCTGCAGATTCTAAGATCCCTTCTTTATTTTCCTTCCACTTTTCATGAATCGCTAAAAGAAGTTCTTTCAGTCCAATCTGCCCGTTTTGAATGGTTTTTGGAAAATAAGTTCCTGCAAAAAAAGGCTTCTGCTCCGGCGTCAAAAAGATGGTAGTCGGCCAACCACCACTCCCTGTAAATGCCTGGCACACAGACATATAGATACTGTCAATATCCGGTCGCTCTTCTTTATCTACTTTGATCGCCACAAAATACTGGTTCAATATCCGGGCAATTTCCTCATCTTCAAAACTCTCATGAGCCATAACGTGGCACCAATGGCAGGTACTGTAACCAATACTTAAAAATATGGGCTTATCTTCTTTTTTCGCCTGATCGAACGCTTCTTCACACCAAGGATACCAGTTCACGGGATTTTCACTATGTTGCAATAAGTATGGACTTGTTTCATTTTTCAAATGATTCTGCATTTTTAGGGTTCTCCTTTCTTCACTTATAGAAAGGATTCCCAGAAATTTTATGTATATCCACTTTTTAGGAATTTCTTCTGATCCTTGGAGCAAGACGCTTGGAAACTGACAATGCCATGGCTATTTTTAAAAGATCCGGAATGATATAAGGAAGCACACACCAGCCCAGTGCGGCTCCAAGTCCGATGGTTCCTGATTGATGGGCGTAGACCACCATAAACCAAAGAGTTCCAAAGACATAACACGCCATAAGTCCCAAAAGCATGGAAAATACCTGTCCCCATTTTTTTCTTCCAATCCAGGATTCAAGCCCCCACACGATCAGTCCCGAGAACACAAATCCTACCATATATCCACCAGTAGTCCCTAACATACTTCCAATTCCCCCACGAAATCCTGAAAACACCGGGAGTCCCACTGCTCCTAATAAAAGATAGGTTACTACTGCTAAAGTTCCCCTTTTTCCGCCTAATACTCCTACTGCCAGAAAGACTCCAAAGGTCTGCAATGTAAAAGGCACCGCCCCCGGAATGGAGATCCAGGAACATATTGTAATTAAAACTGCAAATACGCCAATATATGCCATATCTACTGTTCTGATCTTGTTAGATGGGGATTTTGTCATTGGTATTGCCTCCAGGTTCAAAATGATCTTTTCATTATAACACTTTTTCTCCAATTTACATACCATATAGAGAAAGGAGTATAAGATCATGTCAAATAATTTTGATCCATTTTCTATAAATAACCTCAGAGTAAGCGATTGTTGCCGATGCAACCAGAATCGTAGAGACGACAGACGGGATGACCGTAGAGATAACAGACGCGACGATAGACGCGACAGACGGGATGACCGCAGAGATGACAGACGCGATGATAGACGCGACAATCGTGATGATCGCAGAGACGATAGGCGCGATGATAGACGCGACAATCGCAATAATAATTGGTGGTCCTGGTAATAATATAGATTTATCTACCCATAGAGCAGTTTCTTAGGCTCTATGGGTAGAATATTTTACTTTTTTCAAAGATATATATTATGATCCATTACTGAAAAAGTTGCCAGGCATGATTCATCGGTCCTGAACCTTGTCCAAGATCCAGCATAGCGGAAAGCGCACCGGAAATATATTCTTTGGCTTTTTTTACTGATTCCGCAAGATCGCAACCTTTCGCCAGATTAGCTGCTATGGCAGAGGAAAGAGTACATCCGGTGCCGTGGGTATTTGGATTGTCAATTCGTTTTCCTTCAAACCAATAATACTCTCCTTTTGCAAATAAAAGGTCATTAGCATCATTGATACTGTGACCGCCTTTTAATAATACTGCGCATCCATAGGTATTGCTGATCTTCTCTGCAACTGCGATCATATCTTCTGTATTATGGATCGACATTCCCGATAACACTTCCGCCTCTGGGATGTTAGGCGTTACTAACGAAGCCAGTGGAAGCAGTTCACGGATCAGCGTATCTACCGCATCTGTCTTCATTAGGGAAGAACCGCTTGTAGCTACCATAACAGGATCTACTACGATATTTTTTGCCTCATAAAATCGCAATCTTTCTGCAATGACTGTGATCAGTTCCGTGGAAGATACCATTCCAATCTTTACTGCATCCGGGTAAATATCCTCAAATACAGCGTCTATCTGCTGTTTCAAAAATTCCGGAGTGGACTCCATAATTGCCCGGACTCCAGTGGTGTTCTGGGCAGTCAGAGCCGTAACCGCGCTCATAGCAAAAACTCCGTTCATGGTCATAGTCTTGATATCTGCCTGAATTCCTGCTCCACCGCTGGAATCACTGCCTGCAATTGATAATGCTGTTTTCATTTATTTCTCCTTAAAATACGTCTACAACTTCTTTTGCTTTTTCTTTTAGATCTGCGGTTGCCTTCTCAATATCTTCTGCTGCAAAGATTGCAGAAACGACTGCAATTCCATCCATTCCGCCACCTTTTATTTCTTGCACATTATCTTTGCTTATTCCGCCAATGGCTACTGCCGGAATGGTAACAGAAGTACAGATCGCTCTTAGCTGTTCTGTGGAAATGCGGATGGCATTTTTCTTCGTTGGAGATGGAAATACTGCTCCTACTCCCAGATAATCAGCCCCGGCAGCCTCTGCATTTTTTGCCTGTTCAATAGTCTTTGCAGTGGCTCCTATGATAAAATCCTTGCCGACTTTTTTTCTTATATCCGCAACCGGCGCATCTTCAATTCCTACGTGAACGCCATCTGCACCGCTCTTTAAAGCCACATCCACATTGTCATTGATAATAAGCGGCACCTGATAACGATGACAAAGTTCTTTGATCTGTACCGCTTCCTCTATAAATGCTTCTTCCACTAAATTTTTTTCTCTTAATTGAACTAAAGTTACGCCCCCTTTTAAGGCGTCTTCAATCTGCTCATATAAAGTCTGTCTGCCTGTCCAACTGCGGTCAGTCACGGCATACAGTAGCAACATTTCTTTTTGAAATTTCATCTTATTTCTCCTAAACACTGATAGCAATTCCTGCGCATTTTTCCGCTAAAACGCGGATAGATATTCCTGCACATTGGCGCATTTCATGGCACTGCTCATGATACAGGCTCCTGCAGCATGAGCCAGCCTGATCTCCGCTATATTCTCCGGGTTGATTCCACCAATTGCATAAACTGGAATGGAAACGTTTTCACATACTTCTTTTAAAAATGTAAGTCCTCGTCCCGGCAGTCCTTTCTTACAATCCGTATCAAATATATGACC
>JAGAOC010000064.1 GCA_017623935.1 Agathobacter sp.
CTCCACCAGTTGCAGTCTCACCTGTAGTTCCTCCGGTCTCTCCAGTGGCTCCAGTTTCAGTGGTCTCGCCTGTTGTTCCTGCACCACCTGTTGTTCCTGCGTCACCTGTTGTTCCTGCGTCGCCTGTTGCTCCTGTGTCACCTGTTGTTCCTGCGTCGCCTGTTGTTCCTGTATCTCCAGTTGTTCCTGCGTCGCCTGTTGTTCCTGCGTCACCTGTTGTTCCTGTATCTCCAATTACACCTTCCTGTCCGGTGGTTCCTTCTGTACCCTCAGTCCCTGTCTCAAAGTTACCTTTCGCTGCCGCTTTTACCGCTGCTGGATCTTTCGCTGCAACGCCTGCTTTAATTGCTTCTAACTGCGCAGCAGGTGCATCTTTGATACCAACCGTAATGATCTTTGGAGACATCTTATAATTACTGGTGTTCATCTGCTCTCTGCTCTCTTCCACACCATCAACTGTAACGATCTTCCATAATTTTGCATAACAGCCATCATGAGAACTCTGTTCTACTTTGTAGTAGCCTGCCGGCTGTTCCGCAGATAAATTGAACTTCACTTCCGCCTCAGTCTCTTCGATCACTTCGCTCTGGAAAGAAACCGTTCTATTAGATGGGCGTGTCTCTTCTCCATAAATATTGAAGTAGAGCTTTCCACCAGTGCAGTATCCTTCTATATAAATTGGGAAATCATAATTATTTTCAAATCTTAAATCCTTATAAGTACCGGCAATTGCCGCATCCTCTGATGGTTTTACATAGGAAACCGTCATAGAATGATTATAACGCATGGTCACGTTAAGTTCCGCACGGATCAACGCGTTGTAAAGAGTTGTTGCCACCTGACAGATACCACCACCAAAAGATTCTACAGTAGTTCCGTTAGCATAAGCTCCCGCCAACTCATAACCATTATCCTGAGTAAATGGACTTACTACCTGATATACAGAAAACTCTTCTCCCGGATATACCACGGTTCCATTGATCTTCTGACAACCATTTGTTACGTTCTGAGCTCTACCGGCACTGGAAGAGCTGAAATCGGTATTGTATGAACCAATGACATCTTTAATCCTTGCCAGTTCTTCTCTGGTTCCCTTTGGCTCCAAAATCGTAGTGACTAGAGCGATCTCTGAGTTGGTTCCATCCCACTGTTTCTCAAAGAAATCATTGATCGCATATACAGAGGATACGATGTCTACTTCTTCTCCCCTCTGGCCTTCAACATAAGTAAAAACACCATTTGATAAGGAAAGTCCATTATCTTTCGCCTGAATATTCAAGCTGGATTGCTTTTCATAGATATACTGGGCAGTTTTCTGCTTATCTACTTCAAGCCCCATATCAACGACTACGGTGGTTGTTTCCAGATTCTTCATATCTTTAAATCTCTGGATCAGATTGCCTTTTTTCGCAACACCAAGAGCATCCTGCACTGCTTTCTCCACATTTGCAGTAAGTCCCATGGCTTCTCCTGTAATAGAGACTGCCCCACCGGCACCTTTCAACTGGAATTCGTCATCCATCAGCCCATTCACATAATCATTTACCGCGTTGATGGCTTCGGTCTCATTCATACCGCCCACATCCACAGCTCCAATGTACACACCTAATGCAATCCTAGGTTCACTTCCTGTTTCTGCATAAACACTGCCGATCGACATAAAGATCGCTGCACATAATGCAAAAGCTGCTGTCAAAAGACTGATTTTTTTACTCATTTTCATACAAATAACCTCGTTAACTCTTAATAAATTATTCTTAGCGCACCATTATTTGACTTATTATTTTATCATAACTATCTACTTTTTCAAGAATGAATCGTCGGGTTTTCTCTTAAAAATACATTAAAATCGCAGAAACGATCGGTATGATGATCATTGACGCAACTAAAATGAGACATACTACAGACGCGATCCTTTTTTGTTTTTTTGAAGAATTAAAATTATACATACTATTCACCTCCGGGAAAAAATGCGTTATACTATACCTATTCTATTTTTAAGAAAGGTATGTCTTTTTATGTTTCTTTTTATATTTATATTTATTTTTTTAATAGTGATCTTCCGTTTCTACTGTCATAAACACACCGCTCATCAGGAGCAGGTCATTCAGGATTTCTGGGATAAGGAGCAACAGGCCAATAACGTCAGAAAGCAAGACATCACAGGTCTAGAGTATGTGACCCTATCTGCCGATCTGATCCCTGGCACCCTCCACACAGAAGAAGAAGAGATCCTTCTTAGCCTAATCGATAAGAAAATGCTGGATCTAACTGATTACACTAACACCGATCTGAAATTAAAATACGGTGCTGCCAATCTGGATGAGCTTTCCCAGTGTGAACAGAATTATGTGACCATGATCCGTCAGCTTCCGATCTACGCCCGCCAGCTTTTTGATGCCGGATATACCGACGAAGCCAAAAAACTCTTAGAATTCGGACTATCATTAGAAAATAACTCTGGTAGTATTTATAACACGTTTAAAGAATTATATCAATCCCAGGATTCCTAAGAACTGGGATTTTTAAGGAAAAATATCCCTTTTTTCAAGGTTTTCTGCCATAAATGGCCAGATATTTGTCCATCAAACGGGAGGCTTCACTTCTAGTAAGCCTCTCATAAATGATCTCATCCTTAATCTGATGCAGTTCTACAAACTCTTTTAACCGCTGCAGCTGATGGGCTGTTGCCGGGGTCTGACGCTTCGCCTTATACTGCAAGATTTTCGGTTCCAGTAATTCCTCATCCTCTTGCTTCGCCAAATCCACCAGTTTTTCAAAGACTAGCTTCGTTTCTAAAGCGTCATCCAAAGCTCTATGGGCTCGAGTTCTTTCTATATGAAAGTATGTACACAACGCCTCCAGCTTCTTCGGCTGATCCTTCGGCAGAAGTTTCTGGGCAAGCCTTAAGGTATCCCAGGCTTTCATTTCTAAAGGTCTCTTGTGATTGATCGCCCACTGTTTCAGAAAACTATAGTCAAAGATCACATTCTGTCCCACCAGAATATCATCCCCTATAAATTCCAGCAATTCTTCTACCGCTTCATCTTCTGTTTTTCCACCACAGACCATTTCATCTGTGATTCCGGTCAGTTCCCGGATCTTCTCCGGAATCGGACAGCCGGGATCCACCATAAATTCCAAGGTTCCAACTACCTGTCCATTTCTGACTTTCACGGCACCAACCTCAATGATCTTATCCGTTTTGGGTTGAAGTCCGGTCATTTCCAGATCAATGACCGTATAATCTCCTGTCTCTATCATAAGCGCTTATCCTTTGACTTACATAGATCCTGCAAAAAACATTCGCTACATTTCGGCCCTCTGGCAAAACAAATGCTCCTTCCAAATGAAATGATCTGAATATTGTATAAGATCCAATGATCTTTGGGAAGTTTCTTCATCAGATCGTATTCTATCTTCTCCGGATCCTCTTCTTTTGTAAAACCAAGCCGTCTGGAAATCCTTTTTACATGGGTATCTACCACGATACTTGGTTCATGATAGATATTTCCCCGGATAACGTTTGCCGTTTTCCTTCCTACACCTGGCAGGGTGATCAGTTCTTCCAGAGAAGAAGGAACTTCTCCCCCATAGACTTCGATCAGCCGCTTGGCACAGGCAATGATATTTTTTGCCTTACTATGGTAAAAACCGATGGAATGAATATCCTGTTCCATTTCCTTCACATCTGCATTTGCGAATTTCTCCAAAGAATCATATTTCTGAAAGAGATCCGCCGTCACGATATTTACTCTGGCATCCGTACACTGGGCACTTAAGATGACCGCGATCAAAAGCTGCCAGGCGTTCTCATGATTTAAATAACATATATATTCTGTTCCATACTGTTCATCCAGTCGCTTTAAGATTTCTTCTGTTCGCTTTGCTGCCATGTTTCCTCCTGTACATACTCAATCTCTGCCTGATGATCCAAAGGATCTCTTCTATCATAATGGAATAACACCCACAAAGGTTTTTCCTGTCTCTTTGGAAGTGTGTCTATGCTCCACTGATCCTTTTCCGGGAAATGATAATGGAAAGGCTCCACATGGGACATTTTTCCCTTCGGGCAGAAGAATCTGGTCATATGCTTAAACTCTGTCATACTGCATGCCCACTCCGGTCTGCTCTTACAATTTTCCCTGTAATACAGATCAAAAATTAAAGCTTCCTTTATCATTTCTTCTAAGCCTTGGATTCCCATAAAGTTAGAATCTTCTAAAAATTCCAGCAGAATCTCACATCGACGGATTCTGGAATGACTCATTCCAAAATATCCTCTCTTCTGATAAAACTCTCCCAGGCGTAAAAACATAATAAAAGCACTATCAAACAGCTTCTCTAAAAGCTTCATGGTTACTTCAAACTGTCCACTGTTGTAATACACTTCTAACATTTCCTCTACCTGCTTAATGGCAAGCACATCGGAATAGCTTAACCACTTGGTAGAAAGTACTTCATAAGGCGGTCTGTCATGATATACGATCTCATACTCCGCTGCATGGTCATACATATAAGATCCCTTTAAGACCTTCAGGAATCCCAGCTGCAACTGATTTGGTTTTAATGTATAGATCTCATCAAAAGACCTCTGGAAAGTTTCATAGTCTTCATAAGGAAGTCCCGCAATAAGATCCAGGTGCTGATGAATATTGCCCATAGATTGCACCCGTCTTACCACTTCCTTCAACCGATCCAGCTTCATAGTACGGTGTATTTCTTTAATCGTAATTTCATTTGTTGATTGAACGCCTATCTCAAGCTGTATCAATCCCGGACGCATCGTTTCCATCAACTGTAATTCGTCTTCGTTGATAAGATCTGCCGACACTTCAAAATGAAAGTTCGTCACTCCATTATCATGATCCTTTATGTACTTCCAGATCTCCATGGCATGATCATGATGACAGTTAAAGGTTCTGTCCACGAACTTGATCTGAGGCACTTTCTGATCAATGAAAAATTGCAGTTCCTGCTTCACCAGAGAAAGATCCCGAAACCGCAGCTTCTTCTCTACAGAGGAAAGGCAATAACTACAGGAGAAAGGACAGCCCCGGCTGCTCTCATAATATATGATACGATTAGAAAAATCCTGCATTTGGTCATAGCAGAACGGGATCTTACTCATATCCATCAGGCTCCGGCTAGGAGTAAATATCACTTTTTCTCCTTCTCTAAAACCAAGCCCATGAATGTCTTTTAGTTCCAATTCCTTCCTTATATAATGCTGACATACTTCCCGGAAGGTCTCTTCCCCTTCTCCGATCATGACACCTGTAATATGAGGATTTTCCTTTAAAAAGGCTTCCACTTCATAAGACACTTCCGGTCCTCCCACCCAAATCGGAACATCCGGGCAGAGCTTATGAAATTCTCTACTGATCTCTTCCACATAGTCTAAGTTCCAAATATAGCAGGAAAAACAAAGAACCTGTGGCTGCCGCCTATAGAGTTCTTCTAAGATATCATCTTTTTGATTATTAATGGTAAACTCCGCCAACTCTACATCAGCTTCCCATTCTTTGGCATTTGCCTTTAAAGAATACACAGCCAGATTGGAATGTATGTACTTTGCATTAATCGCAGTTAATAAAATCCTCATTTAATTCTCCCGTAAAATTCATGTTTTCTATATATTTCTCTTCAAAGTCCGGATGATCCGCCAGAACGATCTCTTTGGCGTTTTCCGTTATCTGATCTAGGATCTTGTTTGTCGTACTTTTCGCTTCCTCTGTTCCCATAGCCATTATTTTTCCATAGGTCAGTGCACCTAGAAGAGACGAATTGCCTACGGCCTGAATCCTTCCTGCAAACCCTTCCGGTAAAAGTCCAATTCCAATGGCTTTTTCCGGTTCCAAGAAAAATCCCATGCCTCCAGCCAGATATATCTTTGCCACCTGCCGCGGCAAAATCTGTGCTTCCTGCAACAGAAGGTCAATCCCAGCTCGAATGGCACCTTTTGCCATCTGGATCGCCCGGATATCATCCTGGGTAATATGGGTAACAGATCCCTTATCTTCGTATTTCCAGATAGGATACCCCTCATCAAAATACTCATCGGAAAGTGTTCCATATTCATCTATGATATTTTCTTTTCGCATAAAATACAACAGGTTAATTATTCCTGCCGCATGAAGTCGAAGTGCCAATGGGGTTCCTTCAAAAGCAGGCCCTGCCGCAGCAGAAGCAACAAAAACTTTATCTTCTCTGATCAACGCCATCTCTCCGTTGGTTCCCAGGTCTAATAAAAGGCTGATTTCATTTTTCTCCATTAATCCTAGCCCGTATATGCCACTGACAATATCTCCTCCTACGAAAGCAGATATTCCCGGCAGATAAGTAACGGAACACTCCCGGCACTCTTTAGCTTCCTCCGGCTCCAACGGAAACTCCCGGCACTCTTTAGCTTCCTCCGGCTCCAACGAAAACTCCCGGCACTCCCGATCTTCCTCCGGCTCCAACGGAAACTTCCAGTTCTCCTGGCAGAGTCCCAGCTCTACCGGAAGAAAGGGAGCCTTCCCTAATCCTTCACAAGAAAGCCCCCGTATCAAATGTCTCATAGTGGTATTTCCACTGATCACCAAGCGAATATCTTCTCCTCTGCCAGCTTCTTCCACGATCTCGCTGATCATTTTATTTAATTTTGTTTTAATTAATCGTTCTAGATCTTTCGCAAAGCCGTTTACAGAAGCTTCAATCCGAGTCATCACATCAGCTCCATAGCTTCGCTGAGGATTCACAAAGGTATTGCTAATGCTACCCTGGCTAGTAATTGCCTGTACTGCAACGGTAGTAGTTCCCAGATCCACGCCAATAACGACCGTCTGCTGTGGAAATCCCCCAGCCACTTCGCCGACGCTCTCATCTTTCGCGCCCTGTTCCAGTTCGCTGCCTGTCCCGTTCAATCCTTGGGACACTTCCAACTTTCCATCCTCTGCAAAAGTTACCACAGAAAAAGTCTCTTCCTCCGGCAAAGTAACTTCATAAGTTCCAGGCACACGAAATTGGCAGGATATTACCCTGCCAATTCCCTTCACTTCTATCTGACATTTACCACAGGTTCCCTTTCCTCCGCAAGGACGGGAAATCATGATATCTTCTCTTTTTAATCCGTCCCAAAGAGTCTCTCCCGGTAAGATCCTTACTTTCTGCTGTCTCATATCCTTATTTCCATCTGATCATTAAGCTTTAGGGGCTCGATCGCCTCCCGATATGCTTTACATGCTCATCTACTCATCAAATTCCATCGTTACAAAGAAGCCTTTCTCCGTCTCCTTCACATCTATCACTACACCTTCTCTGGAAGAAAGTCGCTCACTAACAGAATAGTTTCCAGACATAGCTATGGCATGTTCAATCGTATAATAATAGGAGGTTGGCAGTCTTCCTTCCGTCACTTTTAAGCGATCTCCCGGCTGAGTCAATCCAGGACGCTCCATTTTAAATTCCATCTGGCGCATAAAAAATTCCTCTAGTCTTTCTTAAAAGTCACATCAATGGTGGTAGAACCATTGTGATAATTTCTCTCAGATTTCGTTGCCTGCCAAGATACCCAAATATTAGACACACCATTATAGATCAGAGAAATTCCGATCACAATGCTTGTTAATTCCATGATTCCAAAGGCATTAGAAATACAGATTGCCCCAAAAACAATACTGATAACCGCCAAAAGCAATCCCAATCCCCATTTTGAATTATTATATTTCTTCGATTCCATAGACAAAAGCACCTGCTTTAGTCCGTGATAGATCAAAATTACGCCAATAATGATAGGGATCACGCTGACAACCACTCCCGGCGTGATCATGATCCATATTCCGATCAGTAAAAGAACCGCCCCTGCAATGCCCGAAAGATTTTTTTCCAGACCGTTAAAGAAATACCCGATCAAATACACTGCTCCGATGACAATTAAGATCAATGCAAATAATCTTCCGATAAAATTCAGTGTCCCTTCGCTCCACACAATGAGCACGATCCCCAATATAATGCACAACACAGAGGATAACAGAAAATCCGCCCTCATTTCCTTTAATTTTTCCCGCATAATTTACCACACCTCCTGAAATCTTGCTTATCCCCAGTATATCACTCCGTTTTTTTTAGTTCAACCTTCTTCCCTAAAATGTGTTTTTTCTATATAAATTATGCTATAATAGGGACGCTTGGAGGAATTAACATGGGAAAAGAATTAAAAACGAATGCTGTACGCATTTTAGACAGAAATAAGATCAACTATACACTGATCACCTATGAATGTGATGAATTTATAGACGGGCTTCACACCGCTGAAAAAACCGGTGCGCCTGTAGAGCAATCTTTTAAGACCCTGGTCATGCAGGGAAAGAGCAAGAAATATTATGTATTTGTGATCCCTATCGCCGAAGAAGTCGACTTAAAAACTGCGGCAAAAACCGTAGGGGAAAAATCCGTAGAAATGATCCACGTAAAAGATCTGACTGCCATTACCGGCTATGTTCGCGGCGGCTGCAGTCCTCTTGGAATGAAAAAACAGTTCCCTACAGTGATCCACTCATCTGCAGAGAACTATTCTGAAATCTATGTCAGTGGCGGCAGGATCGGCACTACGATCCGTTTAGATCCAAAGGATCTTGCGAAGGTTACCAACGCCACTTTCGCCCCTGTAACCGTCTGCTAACTGGTTAATCCAGTTGCAGCAGACGCCATATCTACGATCTTCTGAAGCTCTGCTCCCTCGATCGGAGCACCTTCATGATTAATGTGAGCCATCTGGGAATCCACCTCACCTAACAGGTACTCATCCCTTACTTTTCCTGTCTCGATCAAATAATAATGAGCCTCTTTCTTCGCCTCACTCCAGGTCAGATATAATCTCACACTAGCAAATGGACACATATCTTTTAATGGCATATCCACACGCACTACCAAAAGGTCTTCGGTAATATTCATTGCCATAACAGAGAAGTCCTCTGGAAGATATGGATACATTCTTTTTTCATTATAAGACTCTTCAAATAACTGGTCGATAAATTCTTCTTTCTTTTCGCACAATTCCTTAAAAAATGTCTCTGGCTCGCCGTACATTTTCTTAGGAAGGAAAACACCCTCAAACTGTCTTCTCTCAAACTGCAGATACTGCTGCTGAGTCAGCTTCATGGTCTTCATCTGAGGTTCTCCGCCAGCAGCCGCCTTATTATTCTCTGCTGCCTTGGCCTGGGCTTCCACAACCTCTTTGATCTTAAGTAAAAGCTCTTTCTTAAAGATCAGGTTCCCTGAAAATGGGTTAATTACGATTCCCTGAACTTCCGGAGTCTGAGCTGCCGTCATATTGATCCCTGCATAAGGCACATTCATAATAAATGGGCTCTTTGGTTTCTGTGGGATCTGGGCTTTACTTGTATAAATAGGAAGAAATACTTCATCCTCCTTATTCTTGATCATGCATGGTGCAGGCTTTTTATTTTCTGCCATCTCTGCCGGAACTAAAACTCTGCATTTTACAATGCAAGTTAATAATTTATTCAAATTCTCAACGGAATTCTCCTTTGAATATAAATCCACTAACTGCTCTAATTCTGTATTGTTTACCTCTAATGTTAAATTTGGATCTGCTGGTGTTTTTCCAGACATTGGTGTACTCTGTTTGCTCATGTCCTATTCCTTCCCCTGATTTCTTCTATATCCGCCAGAACTTAACCTTAAATGTACCATAACAGTCATTATAGATCACCTGACGAAGATCATATCTATCAACATTATAATATATATCGCGAAAAAATCCTAGTATTTCTAAAATTCTCTATACTGAAATATCACATCATCCTGCTGCCATAGGATCATTCCCATTTTCTTTCCTAAAAATGGCTCTAGTGCTTTTTTCAGGCGAACCTTATCTTCTTCATCCTCCTGAAAAAGGAAATTCTCTCCTGCCACCAGCAGGATCACTTTGGATCTGGCGTGAAACAGTTTCAAATACTCTGCCAGGCAGGATAAATGCTTATCCGCTTTTCCCTGCTCCCACTGTCCCTTCTGATAAAAAGAATCCATGGTAAGCTGCATTAAAGGTACTACCTCATTGGAAATCTCTTCATCTGACTGCCAATGAACCACATTTAATCTGACATTCCGAAAGACTTCACTGTGCCGTTTTAACCCCAGCGCAATATTTTTTCCGATACTTCCTGCAGTTTCCAGATCGAGAGCCTTATCAAATACCATGGTCATTTCCAGATTTCCTCCGGAAAAATTCCCCGGTACATGAAGGATCCTTTCTACCATCTGGTTCAATTTCATACCTTTTACTGCATTCCATTCAACTTTCATTTTTTTGCCTCATCCAGTGTCCTTTGAATTAATGTGTCCAATCTTCGGGCAATCTTTGCATATTTACGGATACTCTGCACCAACTCCGGAGAGGTCTTCGCCTTCTTATAGCTGATCCGATTATCCATTCCAGCCCAGGCATCCATAATAATTGTCCGAATTTGAAGTTCTACTGGAATTATATCAGAAACATCATCAATTTTCACGGGAACCTGTAAAATAATATGATAACTTTCATATCCATTTTTCTTTGGCTTCTCTATGTAATCCTTCACTTTGGCAATGGTAAATCTGCCATCCTTTTCTACCTGCTTGGCGATCCAATACACTTCTTTCAAGCAATAGCAGATGATCCGAACCCCAGATATATCATTTAATCGTTCCACTGCCACCTCAAAATCCTCCGGAAGCCCTTTCCTCTTTAGTTTTCCGCAGATACTTTCCGGGGTCTTCATCCTAGACTCCATATACCGCATAAAACCCGTACCCGTTTTTTCAATATATCTGCAATTTAGTTCCTGCACATATAGTTCTACCTTTTTTCGAGCAGCTGCATGCTTTTGTTGAAATCCCCCATCACACCAACTCTTATGTATTTCCCTCTCCCTATTGTTACCGTTCATTGTTTCTCCTTTACACTTATATTGTCAATTCAGACCATTTTAATCATACAACCTAAGTGTAAAAAATATGACAGGATTCTTGTAAAACTAAGGTAAAAAAATAGCTTATCTATCCTTCTGGATAAATAAGCTTCTTTTGGGTTGGGCTGTTATTTACAGTCAGCAGCTTGTAGGGGAATCGAACCCCTGATTCCGCCGTGAGAGGGCGGCGTCTTAACCTCTTGACCAACAAGCCATGAACAAGTTATATTATACACGCCCCTCAGAAAAAGTCAAGCACTTTTTTCAAGTTTTTTTATTTTTTTCTTTAATAATGTCTTCCGACCTTTTCTAGGGAGATTGTTTGCTATCTATAACGAATTCTTAATCCTAGAATACAGGCAGCACATTTTCCCCAGCAATACAGGAGAAACATAAAATAAGATCACAACCGCCTTAAGATAAATACTTTTCTTGGCGGCCAATGAAATATTCCTCTGAAAGCAGTCTGTTACCTGATTCCAATAGTCCATATGCTTTCTTCTGCCATGAAGGCTGATCTTGCCCATGAGATAGCAGCAGAACTCTAGGATCGTGTCCGCACTATAACAAAGCAACTTAGGGTACTTCTGCTCTACTAACTTCTTCCATTCCAGTCTTGCATACATTCCATCCATATGAGTAGGGATCTTACTTCCGAAAGTAATGCTATTGTCCCGCAGGTGATAATAATATACAGGAACATCCACGATGGCAACGCTCCCCGCCGCTTCTATGATGGCTGGAAAAATATAGATATCCTCATAATATTTTCCTTCAGAAAAACGGACTTTTTCAAAAACACTTCTATGGTAGAGTTTCATCCAGACATAATTAAAGTTCTTTCCGTCAGACAGAAAATGAGTATGAAGACCTTCTACTGTCCGAAGAACCTGAGGGATGACATGAACCTGCTTTTTCTCCACTTTGCCATTCTTATGGATGCAGACATAATAACCACCCATGCTCATTAAGACCTGCTCTTTCTCGGCGGTCTCCCAGAGAAGCCGAATGGCATTTTCCGGAAGTTCGTCATCACTATCCACAAAAAAGATCCATTCCCCGGTAGCCGCCTCAATGCCGGTATTTCTGGCGCAGGAAAGCCCCTGGTTCTTCTGATGGATAACTTTGATCCGTTCGTCTCTTGCGGCGTATTCTTCCGCAATGGCACCACACCGATCCGGAGAGCCATCATCTACTGCAATGATCTCCAGATTCTGATAATTTTGGTTCAGAACCGAATCCAAACATCTTTTTAAATATATCTCCACTTTATACATGGGAATGATAACGCTGATACAAGGTTCTTTTTGTTTCGCCATAATTGCCTCTTATCCAAATAAAAGTATATTGGTCACATTATTTTTCTTTTGGAATAAATCCTTCAAAAATAAATAGCTTAAAATCATCTCTTGCTCTGTCAAGTTCTTCTTGGGATTTGATCGTCCATGCCACCTTCAATGCCCCAAACAGATTGCAGGCGATCTGTCGGGAGATATTCTTTTTAAAATGATGATCATAAGCGATAAAATCCGGTCTTCCCAGGAAGTTCAAAAGCAGATAATGTACTAGAAATTCCGTTATCTTCTCTCTGCGTTCCGGCTTATTAAAATTGGAAGATAACTGTCCCCGAACCACCTCTGGCCGGTGCTTTTTATACCATCTTACCGCCCTTGGATCGAAGGATTCGATACAATAGACTCCTTTGTATTCCCGGATCAGTTCATCTGCCCTAGAGCAGACTTCTGCAGCTTTTTCGTGGATCTTGATCTCGATAATGAGAGGAACTTTTCCATCCACCATGTTCAAGAAATCCGAAAAAAGCGGAATCTTCTCCTTAGATCTGCACAGTGAAAACTGCTGCAATTCTTCATAAGTAAAGTCTCTTACTTTCCCTTCCACGCCGCAAACTCTCTTTAAGGTCTCATCATGAAACACTACCGGGATCCTGTCTTTGGTAAGCTGCACATCCAACTCAATCCCATATCCTACCTCTACCGCTTTCCGAAAAGCTGCCATAGAATTCTCCGGTGCCTGTGTCTCATTATCATGAAGACCTCTGTGGGCATAATAATGCCCCAGAAGTCTGCTGTAATCCGGTCTTTTTATCATTCGTGGCATAATTGCCCAAAGATACAAAACAATTAAAATTATTGCAATTATTAAAACAATCATGAATTCATCTCCTTGGGAACACATTTAGCTCCCCTTGGGATCTAACATCCTGCATCTAATCTTCTAGATCTAGTCTTCTACATCTAGTCTTCTACATCAAAGTTTTCCAGCACGTTTTCTTTCTGGATCGGTTTTGCATCACCATGTTTTACCTGGCTCATAGTGATCATTGCACATACGGTAAAGAACATCGCGTATGGGAACAGCGTATTGTAAGAAATATGCTGCAGTAACAATCCCGATAAGATCGGTGTTACGATCTGCGCTGACATAGAAAATGTGTAATATAATCCTGTGTATTTTCCAATGTCACTGTCTTTACTCATCTCTACTACCATTGGCAGTGAATTAACACCAACTGCTGCCCAGCCCACACCGATCAACGCAAAGAAGAAGTTTGCAGACCAATGATAGGTTGGATAGAAAAATACAGAAGTATAACTGATCAGCATAAATAAAAGTCCCACTAAGATGGTTTTCTTTCTACCGCTCTTAGAAGCTACTACTCCAATAGGAATATAACTGCAGATTGCCGCAATGGTGGCTACCATCAGACAGCTGGCAAATCCGCCGCCTTCCATCTTCCATACGGTGATCGCATATCTGGAAAAAGCAGTAGTTACCGCATTATATGCAGTAAACCATAAAAAAATTGATGCTAAGATCAGGATCAAGCTCTTTTTCACATCCTTAGGAAGCTTACCAGACTCATGATGTATCTCAGTCTGCTCTTCTTCCGGATATTCCTCTGCGATCTGCGCCGCCAGTTTCTTCTCCTTAATGGTGAGCAACAGTACCACAATGGCAATGATCATAATTGCCGCTACACCTATAAATACTGGCAGATAGCTCGGATGATCTTCTTTTTTTACTAATACCTGGATCAGGATCAGGGTATAAACTGCACCAATCGCTCCCATTAAATTAATAACCGCGTTGGCACTGGAACGAAGAGGCTTTGGTGTCAGATCTGGCATTAACGCAACAGATGGAGAACGGTACATTGCCATAGACAACAGTGTAAATGCCAAAGCCACGATAAACAGTATCAACTGTTTGTTCATATCCGCCATCGGCATTAACATCATAAAGATAACTGCTGCAATGGTTCCGCCCACAATAAATGGCGTTCTTTTTCCCCAACGGGTATCCACCTTGTCCGATAAGGTTCCAATGATCGGCAGCAAAAATACCGCTAATACATTATCGATTGCCATGATCGCTCCCGTAACCGCATCCGGCAAGTGGAAAGTGTTCTGCAGGATCAACGGAATAATGCTGTCGTACATCTGCCAGAAAGCACTGATGGACAAAAACGCCAGTCCCACAAAGAAAGTTCTCTTGTAATTCAATTTCATGATGTAATCTCCCTCAATCAAATTTCTGTACTCACTTTCCATTATACCACAAGGGCATATTCTTGTACATTTCCATATTTTCATAGAAAAAATTATATTTTTGTGATAAAGTAAAAACGTGATTAATAATGTATTTGTATGTATTCCGGAGGTGCGGTATGGGAATATTAATTAATTTTTCACTCATCTTATGCGGCGTCATCGCCATAACTGCTGGCGTCAGCTATTATACCAGAGAAAAAGAAGATCGCCTGCTCAGACAAAGTATGCTTATCTTATCAATTGCAACTTTCCTGTGGTGTTGCGGATATTCTTTTATGGGATTCTCTGAACCTGGTCTTTCTGCATTTATTGGCAGGATCATCGGTCTATCCGGCGTGCTCATCTTTCTTGTGACCGAGGTCTCTCTGGCTATTTACCTATCTGGAACTTTTGAAAAATATCGCAAATGGATCGTTGCCTTTAATATCCTTCTGGCCGCCATCGATCTGATCTTATTTTCCCAACCGAATGTTTTGGAATTTACTGTTGTCGACAACCGCACCTGCTATTATGCACTGGAAAGCCCGGGAAGACTCTATCACGGACTCTATCTTTTTTACATGATCCTATCCTTGTTGGTACTAGGTATCCCTTGGCTCCTTAAGTGCCGGTTAAAAAGAGATCGTCAATTTGTTAGCTGCCTTTTCATTGCAAATATCCTTATCGTTTTATTTGCTTTGCCTGATACGATCCTACCAATTATAAATATTCCTTCCTTTCCATCTTCCGGATATGGTGGCTTTTTGGCTTTCATGATCATCTGGACCTTTGGAACTACTTATAATGCATTTCGCATTTCTGTAAAAAATCTTAGTTCGTACATATACAATTATGTAAGTTCCTCTATTCTTATCTTTAACGATGAGTACAAGTTAGAACTTGCAAATGATTTTGCTAAAAATTTCTTTCATATTGAAGCAGGCTCTCAACCAGAGCTATCGGATCTGTTTGAGATTTCCAGAGAAGATGCTATTTATTTATTTGAAAGTATTTCCAAATCAAAAGATAGTGCAGACTGCAAACTGATCTCCACAGAAAGTACCGTTCTCTGCTCTCTGAAATTCACAGAGATCATTGACCGCTTCGGAGATCCATACTGCTATGTATGCTTTGTCTATGACTTATCAGAAGAAGCAGCTATGCTAAAGCAAGTCAATCAGATGAAATCCGGTCTGGAAAAAGAACTCCGAAAAAAGACGAAACAGGTCGAACAGCTTACCCTGCAGTCTATCACTACTATTGCTAATTCTATCGATGAAAAAGATTCCTATACCAAAGGCCACTCGATCCGCGTGGCTGAATATAGCGCAAAGATTGCTTCCAAACTGGGATGGTCTGACAGTGATATTCAGAATCTCCGATACATGGCTCTGCTTCACGATATCGGAAGGATCGCTATTTCAGATGCCCTTTTGAACAAGCCTGGCAAATTATCTCAGGTGGAATATGATCAGGTGAAGACTCACACCTTGATCGGTGGAGATATCCTAAAAGACATTACTGTCGTAAAAGACCTAGATGCCGGAGCACTTTTCCATCACGAAAGATACGACGGAACCGGTTATCCAAAGGGTTTGAAAGGGGAAGAAATTCCTTTTGCGGCACGGATCATCTCTATTGCAGATGCCTATGACGCCATGAACAGCCACCGAATCTACAGAAGCGCCCTTTCACCGGAAGAGATCCGAAAAGAACTCGTAGAGGGCAGGGGAACTCAGTTTGATCCTGATTTACTGGATATCTTCCTGGAGCTTCTGGATAACAATCAATTAGCTGTAGATACTGAAAAATACGGTAAAACGAACTCTATTGCTGATGAAAGCAGCCGCCTTTTAAGCCATATCATGACGAATATGGAAGAAGAGTGGAAAAAAGAAAGTGAAACCGATTACCTGACGGGACTTTTGAATAGAAAGACCGGAGAGACCAAGATCGTGGAACTAATGAAAGCCCAAAAGGGCTGTTTGGCGATTGTGGATCTGGATAACCTAAAGACCATTAATGACCGATACGGTCATATTGCCGGCGACTGCGCTTTACAGGCTGTTGCTGAGGTTTTAGACGCTCATGCCCACAACGCTATTTCCGCCCGGATCGGTGGAGATGAATTTTTGTATTACATGGATAACGTGAATGAAAAAGAAGCTTCTAAGATCATCGAAAGTCTCATTCATTCTTTCCGTAGAAGAAAGAGCAAACATCCGGAAATAGAGCCAGCCTCTCTTTCCATTGGTCTTGCCATTTCCCAGCCTATGGAATCCTATGCGGATATTTACCAGAAGGCTGACAAAGCCCTCTATTATATCAAGCAAAATGGAAAAGACGGATATGCTTTCTACCATACTCCATCTAAGACGGAATCCTCTGAAAAACAGGTGGATCTAAAGAGAATTGCAGACGCTCTTATGAAACAGGGCACTTACCAGGGTACGCTAGATTTAGAATATCGGGAATTTACAAAACTCTATAATTTTGTCAAAAATATGGGGACACGATATGACTATAATCTCCAATTGCTGATGATCACAGTGGAGCCTGTTGGAAATGATACACACTTTACAGACAAAAAAGAAGAGTATATGGCTTATGTGGATACGGCTATCAAAGGTGCTCTGCGTAATGTAGATATTTCCACCCGGTACAGCAGTGACCAGTTCCTGGTGATCTTAAGCCACACTAAGAGCGAAAATATGCACATTATTACCGACAGGATCTTAGATCAACTCCATAACCTTTATACCGGAAATAGCATTACCCTCAATTATGATGTGATCGATCTGTTAGATCTAAAGAATAACTAAATATTGGCACGCAGTGTCTTTTACGCACAGAGAGAGATTCACTCTGACCAGCGAGCAAAATATCAACGAAGGAGAACTTCGCCAAAAAAGCCAATTTATGTGGCCTGGAAAAAGTCGCCGGATCCGATTCGAGTTTAGTGGCTCTTCTGTTCAGGCAATCCTCGACCGGATTCCTACCGCCAGAGTTATCGACCGTATTGGCAATAAATCCATCATTGAAGCCGAAGTCTACGGAGATGGGATCAAGATGTTCCTGCTCAGTCAGGGTGCTGGGGTTAAGGTACTAGAACCGGCTGAATTTGTCGAGGAGAAGAAGGCTGAGATTCAGATGATGGGGTACTTATATTCTTGATAAAAGTGTATCAGCATTTCCCATTAGATACGGGAAATTGGATTTTACATAATACTTATTCTAAAAAACAATCCGACTGCATATAATATCATTGCAGATTTACCCAAAATAGCGCTTGTATTTAGCGGATATTAATGGTATCATATCTGTTAGTGATCAGGTTGCAGAAACTTGCGATGCCTGCGACCGGAAGGAAGACCTGCGGGCCTTCCTTTTTTTGTACAAAATTACATGGAGAAAAATATGCCAAAGAAACCAATTAAACCCTTTATTACATACTCTGATCAGATAAATATCCTGACTCAGAAAAAGCAACTTAATATTTCCGATTTGTCATATGCCCAAGGAAAATTGCGCGATATTGGCTATTACTCCTTAATTGACGGCTATAAAGATATATTTTATAATCCAATGACAAGAACTTATGCGAAAGGTACAAATTTTACGGATATTGTTGCATTATATGAATTTGATGAAAATCTCCGTTCACTTGTATTCAAATATATTTGTCATGTCGAACAAAAAATTCGCTCATTAATTTCTTACTCTTTCTGCGATGCTTTTTCTGAAAATCAATCAGCGTATTTAAATTCCTCCAACTACAATATTTCCAACAAAAACAGACGTGATATTTCTAAACTGATATCTATATTTACATACGAAGCCAATCAGAACACCGAACATAGTTATGTGGTATATCAGAGAAACACGTATGGTAATGTTCCATTGTGGGTAATAATGAAAACTCTCACCCTTGGACAAACTTCTAAAATGTATTCTTTTATGCTCCCAAGCATTAAATCCAAGGTTAGTGTCCAGTATGGCAATATTACGGAAAAAGAATTGATTCAGTATTTAAAAGTCCTTACCGTCTTTCGCAATATATGCGCACACAATGAGCGGCTGTTTTCATTTGAAACCAGATTCGAAATCCCTAACACCATACTTCATAAAAAAATGAATATTCCACAAAAAGGAACTCAGTATCTTTATGTAAAACATGATATGTTTGCATTACTTATAGCTTTTAGATATTTACTTTGTAAAGAGGATTTTAAAGCCCTTAAGAAAGAATTAACCAAGCTGTTAACTTCTTTTTCTATGACCACCTCTGTAGCCCAAAAGAATAAGTTACTTCAAGCAATGCATTTCCCGCCTAACTGGGCAAATATCACTCGATACAAACTGTAATAATATATAAAAAACCTCCACCGCTACCGGTGGAGGAAAAACTATTCTATTACAAGTTTGTAATATTCTTCGCCGTCTTTTTCATATATTTTTGCATATACATGCTTTCCTATAATTGTTCTCAGTTTTCTAATATCCTCGATGTCATTTGAAGCAAATTCCTGATAACATGTAACTTCACTTGACCCATTAAGTTCCTCATAAAAATCTGTAACATATACAAAAAACTCATCCAAAATATCTTCAAACGGAGTCTGTGTAATATAGCTTGGCGAACCACCTTCTTCACCATACATTTCAGGTTCATGTTCAAATGACAAAGATGTTACATAACACATTTCTGAGCCATATGGATCTTTTGTCTTATAAATTCCTTCCTCAACCTTTTCATATCCGGCTTCTGAATACTTTTCTGCCGCATAGTCCTTAAAATTTTTCATAAGTATTTCTCCTTCACTTCAAATATTCGTTTATTTCTTTATATCAAGTGCTTTTAGCACTTTTTCAAATTTATCATCCAAATTTTCCTCGCCATCTAAATATAAAATCTTACACTGAAATGACTTTTCTAATTCATCATGCAACGCTTTACTTCTAATATCTAAACCACCATCGTCATAAGACTTAGCCCATTCAACAAACTCAATATGCTGCTGATACATATCTCCATCCGGTTCAATACGTGCGCCATATCTTTCCTTTTCTCTTTTTACCAATCGGTCGATGCGTACACTTTGCTTCATTTCAATTCTTATAGCCAGCGTGAAATATGGAATCAACTCATCGCCCCAATCTGTAAGTGAACCAGATATCACAACATTCTCTGACTTGTTAATGTCATTTTTCATTAGTTCTATTCGTTCGTTTTTAGGGCGTTTATACGTAAACTTAGGTTCTGTAGGCATCCAAAAATAATCATCTGTATCCATTTGTGTATATCCTAATTCTTCACATATTTTTTTACCCAATGTTGTTGTTCCGGAACCAGATGCACCAAAAATATGAATTACATTTTTCATCATAAACACCTCTCCAAACTCAAATTATTTATTTCATCAAATTATTTTCTTTATCAAAGAAAGCTTTTTCTAAAGCAATATATTCTTGCTCAGAACATACTTCCCTACACTTTCTTCTATATTCAGCAGAACGCGCCAACATATCCTTGATTTTACCACACGGAAATTCCTTACACAAATTACATTTATCTACACTGTGCTCTTTTGTGCATTCTACTAATTGGTATGTGCACTGTTTGTGAGAAGAACAGCCACTACAAGAGATTTCCTCATTTGAAACAACACTCGCTCTCCATCCTACTTTATACCACAATTCTGCAACTGCTTTTAATTCTTCATCTGTATGTGCATTGTATCTTGGACATTCAAGACAATTGTCGCCACATAATGTTATCTTTTCTTCCATTATCGCACCTATCAACTTCTAATTTATATTTCTATGATATCTGGGTTCTCAACTTGAGGTTGAATTTTTTGACCTCAAGTTATCAATTATGTAAGTATCATTTTGATCGATGGATATTCCTTACAAAAATCCTTATACTCAATACTATGTAATTTTCCACCAACATTATCGCTGAAAAGAGTTATATCAACACCTACAGGAGCATTTTTCAAAAGTACTAATGTACGCAAACCTATATAATTATCTACCACATAAATAGTTTTCTTTGCTTGCGCATATATTTCAGAATATGCTAAATCCGCTGTACAATACTTTGTGTTATACATCAACCAGCCATTATCATCTTCATCGACAAAGCTATTCATCATATCGGCCAAATCGGACTTTGTAACAACATCACTTAGTTGGTCCATTACATCACTCATCTGCCTCTCAACAGAACCGATATCTGATTTTAACTTTGCTATATCACGTACATTTTCTGCAGTCTGCATAGATAGTTGAATGTATTCTCTTTGTCCAATTAGCTCTCTATTTTCAATGATATAATCTTTCATCTGTTTAAAAGTACGAATTAATGCTCGACTTTGCTTTATCGCAAGTTCTCCTCTAAGCACAGTCATAAGCATGTAAATTCCTTGTTCTGTGAAAACATATGGATTATACTTTATATTCGATCCTCTTCCTGTACCTCTATTCAAGGTGAAATTTTTGCACCTTGAAAGTTTCTCGACCTCTTCATCTGTAAGCTGAAACATGAAATCATCACCTTCAAATTTCGCCTTATTATTCTTTACCTGTCTGTTGAAATTCTTTGTTTCATATCCATAAATCTCTGCCAAGTCTACATCCAATATAACTTTCTGATCACGAACAATATGAATCTTACTTTGAAGCATGTTTTCATTAATTTCCACAATTTCAAATTCTTTTTTCTTTTCATTTGTCATAATAAGTGCCTCCTACGTTTTTCTTTTATAGTAAAACACTTATTAAATTTTTTCATTGGACGGATAGTCCAAAATCCTTATGCCACCATTCTAATGTAATATGCTCTGATACAGTCTTCCAAACTACTCCTCTTCATCGTTTCCACATCATAAGTCAATATAAATCCGGTCTTAATCAATAATTCCTCCATATGGACTTGATAGAGTTCGCTTAATCTTAATAAATTATCCACAGATGGCAGAATAATGCCCTTATACCATCGATATATAGGTTGAGGACATGATAAACCCAGATATTGCTGAATATCTTTTACACTATAACCACTTCTTTGAGCGAGTTTTTTCAA
>JAGAOC010000065.1 GCA_017623935.1 Agathobacter sp.
AACAATAATAACAACAATAATAGCAATAACAATAGTACCAATAATAACAATAATAATGAGGATGACGAGGACGAGAATGAAAACAAATCAGGTGATAATTCCCTTTCTTCCCTGTCACTCTCTCAGGGAACGATAAGTCCTTCTTTTAAATACAGTGTGACATCCTATACCGCCACAGTTCCTTATGATGTTGAGGATATTACAGTAACAGCTAAGACCAGCCATAGCGGAGCTACGATCGAGTCCATCGAGGGAAATAAGAATCTGAAGGTTGGAGAAAACACCATCCGGGTCGTTGTAAGAGCTGAAAATGAGGCAGAGGCTGTTTACACAATTAAAGTAACCAGACAGGAATCAGAGGAAGACCCTGAAGCAGAAGAGAATGAAGAAACACCTTCTGAATCTCAGTCTGAAAGTGAATCCCAGCAGGAAGGTGCATCCTTTACGATCGGGGATAAAGTATTTGTACCAGCAGAAGAAATTCCGGAAGATGAAGAAGTAGAAGGATTTTCAGAAGCAAATATTACCATTAACGGAGTAGAGTATGTTTCTCTTCAGTCCCAGGATGGAAAAATGGTATTGCTTTATCTGGAAGAGGAAGGCGAAGATGGCGAAGAAGAGGGTATGTATGTCTATGATGCAGAACGTGGTGACGTATATTCCTTTATCAAATTGACCAAAGAAGATGGATATGTGCTTCTGGCAAGACCAGCGGCAGCAGAACTTCCAGAAGAATATGTGGAGAAGAATATTGAACTGGAAGAAAAAGGTACAGCAGTCTTCTATCTGAATAGTAAGGCGGGAGAGCAGCAGGAGTTCTACTTATTCTATGGAATGAATCAGGATGCAGTATGGAACTGGTATCAGTATGATATGACAGAGGGAACTTATCAGAGATTTTCCAATGCTAACCAGACAGTAGAAGTGGTTACAACAGAAAGCACGCAGTCTTCTGAACAGAATACGGAAGCGAATGCTCAGTTAAAACAGGATTATAATAAATTACAGACAAAGATGCATTTAGTTATCTGTGTGTTTGGCTTTTTGGTTGCAGTTCTTTTGATCGTATTAGTAAATCTCATCATTTCTGGCAAAGGAAGATTACCGGAAGATGATGAAGACGATGATGATGACGATTTCTGGGATGATGAAGATGATGAAAAAGATGACCAAAAGAAAACCTCAAAAGAAGATAATGGTCATAAAGAAAGTACAGAAGACCAGGAGTTTTTTGCAGGAACTGACTGGGATCAGGAAGAGGCTGAATTCGAAGAAGAGACTGAATTTGAGGAAGAGACTGAGTTTGAAGAAGAGACTGATTCCGAAGAAGTTTTTTCTGATGAAGTAGAGCAGGAATTAGCAGAAGAACTGGAAAAGATAAGATCCGAAGAGAATCCGGAATCAACACCAAAGAAGAAAGCCGGTTTCTTTAGAAAGAAGAAAAAGAATCCGGAAGATGTAGAGATTATTGACTTGAATGATAATTAATTTCGTAAATTGGAGGCAGAAGTATTGAAACAGTATACGGAACAGGCAAAGAAATCTCTGGATGCAGCAAAACGTTTGTCCAGAAGTATGCATTATAATTATATTGGAACTGAGCATATTCTGGCAGGACTTTTAAAAGAAGGAACAGGCGTAGCGGCAGAAGTTTTAAATGCAAACAATGTAGAGTTAGATAAGTTGCTTCAGATGATAGAGGAACTTATTGCGCCAGATTCAGCAGTAGCACTGGATGAGAAGAATGTTTATTCTCCGAAGACCATGACGGTTTTGGAACACGCAGAAGCAGAGGCGGAACGATTTAACAGTGAGAAGATAGGGACAGAGCACCTTTTGGTGGCAATCATAAAAGAAGGAGATTGCGCGGCGTCCAGGCTTCTTAACACCCTTGGAGTTAATCTGCAGAAGCTCTTTGTGGATGTATTAGGTGCAATTGGCGAAGATCCGGCAAAATACAGAGATGAATTACAGAAGAGCCGTAGTCAGGGACAGTATAGAAGTGTAACTCCAACTTTGGATCAGTATTCCAGAGATCTGACACAGTTAGCCAGAGAGGGAAGCCTTGATCCAGTTATTGGAAGAAATGCGGAAACAGAGCGGATCATCCAGATTTTATGTAGACGAAATAAGAATAATCCATGTTTGATCGGAGAGCCTGGCGTTGGAAAGACTGCCTTAGTAGAAGGAATTGCAGAAAAAATCGTAAATGGCATGGTGCCGGAAATTGTTGCAGATAAGAGATTGGTTTCATTAGATATGTCTGGATTAGTTGCAAAATCCAAATATCGTGGCGAATTTGAAGAACGGATCAAGAAAGTGATCAGTGAAGTTGCAGCAGCAGGAAATATTCTCTTATTTATTGATGAATTTCATACCATTATTGGTGCGGGAGGAGCAGAAGGTGCTTTAGACGCTTCTAATATTTTAAAACCAGCATTGGCAAGAGGTGAGATTCAGGTAATCGGTGCAACTACTATGGAAGAATACCGGAAATACGTAGAAAAAGATGCAGCATTGGAACGCCGTTTCCAACCAGTTGTAGTAGCACAGCCTACGGAAGAGGAAGCAATAGAGATACTTTCCGGACTTCGGAAACTTTTTGAACAGCATCATCATGTGATCATTACAGATGAGGCAGTAGAAGCATCTGTGAAATTATCATCCCGTTATATAAATGATCGTTTTCTGCCGGATAAGGCAATCGATCTTATGGATGAAGCCGCAGCAAAAGCAAGATTGGGCAAATTGTCTCCAGTGGATCTTGTTGCAGAGATACGCAGACAGCAGAAAGAGTTAGAGATTCAAATAGAAGATGCACTGGCAGAAGGAGACTTAGATGCTGCCAGAGAATTGAAAGTGAAGAGAGAGCAGCTAGAGGCAGACAAGGCAAAGCAGCAGAAAAAGAATAAAAGAGCTTTGAAAGAAAAATGCCCGGTCATCGGTGAGAATGAGATCGCAGAGATCGTGGCAACCTGGACGAAGATTCCAGTAAGTCGTTTGACAGAAAATGAAGCTGCCCGTCTGCAGAAATTAGAAGCAACCTTACGGAAACGAGTGATCGGCCAGGAAGAGGCCGTTTCAGCTGTGGCAAAAGCAGTTCGACGGGGCAGAGTAGGGCTTAAAGATCCGAAACGTCCAATTGGCTCTTTCCTTTTCTTAGGACCAACCGGTGTAGGAAAGACGGAAATTTCTAAGACTTTGGCAGAAGCGGTATTTGGCAGTGAAAATGCCATGATCCGAGTGGATATGTCTGAATATATGGAGAAACATAGCGTATCTAAGATGATCGGATCGCCACCAGGATATGTCGGTCATGATGATGGCGGACAGCTCAGTGAGAAAGTTCGCAGAAATCCATTTTCAGTGATCCTTTTTGACGAGATCGAAAAAGCCCATCCGGATGTATTTAATATCCTTTTACAGGTATTAGACGATGGACATATTACAGATTCTCAAGGTCGTAAGGTGGATTTTAAGAATACCATCATTATTATGACTTCAAATGCAGGGGCTCAGGCGATCATTGAGCCGAAGAAACTGGGATTTGGAAATCGCGAAGATGAAAAACAAAGCCATGAGTTCATGAAAAATGGAGTAATGGAAGAAGTACGTCGTATTTTCAAACCGGAATTTTTGAATCGAATTGACGATACTATTGTCTTCAGAGCTTTGAATAAAGAAGATATGAAGAAGATCGTTGGAATCCTCTGTAAGGAATTAGAGAATCGTTGCAAGGAGAATTTGAATGTGGAGCTTGCTATTCGTGATAGCGCGATGGAATACATCGTGGAGAAAGGTTTTGATCAGAAGTATGGTGCAAGACCTTTGAAGCGAAAACTTCAGGATGAGGTAGAGGACAGACTTTCTGAGGAAGTGATCGCAGGAAAGATCAAAGCAGGAGACAAGGTAGTTGTCACCACTAAGAACAAAGAAATTTTCCTTAAAATTATGTAAAGAATGATAAAATGACTGGAAATCTATCTGGGTGTATTGTATAATATTACTATAAATACATTCAATAGACTTGAGACAAATCAGGGAAATACGGGAGGAAGAAAATGGCTGCAATCAGTGAATTAATTCGGACGGAAGCGGACGGAACAATCAGTTTTGGAGATTATACACTTGGAGCGAAAGCTAAGTTAGACAATTTTGAACATAATGGAGACATCTATAAGGTAAAGACTTTTGCAGAGATTACGAAGCTGGAGCGAAATGGATTATTCGTATATGAATCTGTACCAGGAACTGCAGTAACTTCTTTCCAGGAGTCTGATAGCGAAGTTTCCTTTATGGTAGAGGGGCCAAAAGATGCGCAGATCACATTAGAATTAGAAGATTCCAGTGAATATGAGATTTCCATTAATGGAACTGTTGCTGGAGAGATGAAGACGAATCTTGGTGGTAAGCTCAGTGTAAGTGTGGAGCTGGCCGACGCAGATGCAGTAGCAATTAAGATCTTGAAGAAATAACGGAAGCGAGAAGAAGTAATAATCGAGCATTTTCAGAGATCATGTAAGACCTGTCCATATATTGGGCAGGTCTTTGTTGTTTATTAGGAAATTCCTTTGGAATTCCCAGGTAAACAATAGACACTTCGTGTCAATTATGTGCATTGCGCGGAGCGCAATCTTTTTTATATGCAGATGTGCAAGATGCAATCTATATTAGGAGGAAGAAGATGGCAAAAGGAAAGACTACGATTTTTTTCTGTCAGCAGTGTGGATATGAGTCGTCAAAGTGGATGGGACAGTGTCCGGGGTGTAAGGAGTGGAATAGTTTTGTTGAGGAACTGGTAGATAAGAAAAGTACAACGTCCTCTGCGAAAATAAAAAAGACAATGCAGGAAGTGAAGGTACTTCCTTTATCGGCAATTTCAGCGGCGGATGAAGACAGAACCACCAGCGGTATGGACGAATTGGATCGGGTGCTGGGAGGAGGAATTGTAAAAGGTTCTCTTGTTCTAGTGGGCGGTGATCCGGGAATTGGAAAATCAACCTTGCTCTTACAGGTGTGCAAGAATCTTTCTGATATGAACAGATCCGTTTTGTATGTGTCAGGTGAGGAGTCTTTGCAGCAGATCAAGATCCGTTCCAATCGAATTGGCGAATTTAAGGATGGTTTACAACTGCTTTGCGAGACCAATTTAGACATTATAAAAGAAGTAATTCAAAATAAAAAACCGGAATTTGTTATTATTGATTCGATACAGACTATGTATAATGAAGAAGTGGGATCTGCACCGGGCAGTGTGTCTCAGGTAAGAGAATCTACAGGAATCCTTATGCAGATTGCAAAAGGATTAGGAATTACTATATTTATTGTAGGTCATGTGACAAAAGAAGGCGTAGTTGCAGGGCCGAGAGTGTTGGAACATATGGTAGATACGGTACTTTATTTTGAAGGTGACCGTCATGAATCCTATCGTATCTTAAGAGGAGTAAAGAATCGATTTGGATCTACCAATGAAATAGGCGTTTTTGAAATGCGAAATGAGGGATTGGTGGAAGTAGAGAATCCTTCCGAGTATATGTTAAGTGGCAAGCCGAAGGGGGCATCCGGTTCAGTGGTGGCCTGTTCTATGGAAGGAACAAGGCCGATCTTGCTAGAAATCCAGGCATTAGTGTGTCATAGCTTTTTTAACAATCCAAGGAGAACTGCCACCGGAACAGATTATAACAGAGTGAATCTTCTTATGGCGGTCTTAGAGAAAAGGCTGGGGATGCAGTTATCGGATTGCGACGCCTATATCAATATTGCAGGTGGAATCAGAATGAATGAACCAGCCATCGATCTGGGAATTGTTTTGGCGATCATTTCCAGCAAGAAGGATATCACGATAGATGATAAGACGATCTGCTTTGGAGAAGTGGGGCTAAGTGGAGAAGTCAGAGGTGTCAGTATGGCAGAGCAGCGAGTACAGGAAGCTGCGAAGTTGGGATTTACAACTTGTATCCTGCCGCAGGTCTGTTTGGAAAGTCTAGGACCAAAAGAAGGAATTCGGCTGGTAGGAGTTCGGAATGTAAAGGAAGCATTAGGTGCGATCAGTTAGATAATGTTTTCCCTGATCTGCTTTTGGTTTAAGGGAGCGTTTTTACAAGGATAAAACATGACGAAAAAGAAATTGTGCGAGTTGTAGATAATTTACAGACAATTCGTACAATTTCTGGTTTTTAAGACAATTTTGCTACTTTAAATTTTTGTCGATTTTTGGTTGACTTTAGAGACCCACCATGATATTATAATCGAGCTGACAGCGAAACGCATTGATTTGGAGAGTTCGCCAAGGCATTTGAATTATGGTTTCTGGTTCGCCAGAAAAAATAAATAAAAAAAGTTGTTGACAAAGCAGATAACACCTGATATACTAAAGAAGTTGTCGCGGTTGACAACAAACAAAGGAAAATAAAAAAGTTGTTGACAAAGCAAACAGCATCTGATATAATTGAGAAGCTGTTGCGACAAAAACAGCAACAAAGAACTTTGATAACTGAACAGTGAATAACCTTGAAAGATTCAATGAGAATTATTCAACTAACCGAAAGGTTAGACGAACAAGGTAATCAAGCAATTGATT
>JAGAOC010000066.1 GCA_017623935.1 Agathobacter sp.
AGAATTTATAGAAAGTGGAACACTGGTTGCCCGGCACAGCGGTTACGTTTCTTATATAAAAAATCTGGCTGCGGGAAATATAGCTGGAGCTGCTGAAAACATCGTTATGGTTTACGATCCTAATGAACTTTATATGGAGCTTGGAGCCTATACAACGGAAACTTATGAATATCAGGATTATGAGATTAAATATCTGAAAAATGGAAATGAGAAGATTTCTGTAATAGAGCAGGAATACACTTCCCAGGAGAAGATCCTGGCGAAAGCAAGTGGAAAAAGCTTGTACATCCGTATCCAGTGTCCAGCGGAAATGGATTTTTCAGCGGGCGATTCTTATCCGGTATATTTCCTGGAAAAAGAGTTAGGAGAAGTGCTGCGGATAGGAAATGATTCCCTTTTTAAAGAGGGGCAAAATACTTATGTCTATGTGAAAAATACAGATGGAAAAAAGGAAAAACGAGAGATCAAAATAGGGAATCAAGATACCTACTATACTCAGATCCTAAGTGGTCTGCAGGAAGGAGATCTGGTATTTTATGAGACCGACACCCAGCTGCCAGCTGACTATGTTACCTGTTCTGCAGTCAGGGGGGATTTTTCCAAAGAAAACCTGTCTAAGACTTATCAGATCACTTATGGAAGTACCTATGTGCATGAATCCGAACACAATGGAAAGATTCTCAATATGGCGGTAGAACAAGAGCAGGAAGTGGAAAAAGGGCAGCTTCTATACGAGATCCAATCGGATACAGGAAAAGCTGCTTTAACAGAAGCGAAGAAGCAGATTGAACGTCAAAAAGAATCCAATAAAAATGCCTTAGAGGAAATGGATAAACAGATTGCCGAAAGCGTAGATATTCAAAAAGAAATCCTAAAACTTCAGAGAAAGCAGATGGTGTTGGAGCAGGAGGCTACCTTAGAGGATCTGACCAGTGCCTATCAAAAATTAAAAGAGGGCAATGACGGAACCGGGATCATTCAAGTCTATGCGGAGGAATCGGGAGTTATAACAGAACTGGCAGTAAAAGAAGGGGATGAGGTCTCTAGTGGGCAGACCATGATGGTCATTCGGAGACTGAACGAAGATCTGATCCTAGTGCAAATGAAATCCATTGAAGGGGAAACGGTCTATACGGAAAATATTGCAGAACTGGGAGAAACAGTAACGATTATTGTTAATGGAGAAACTGCCTCAGGAAGCTGTATTGGTTGGACTTGCGATGAAAATGATCAGGAAACAGGCTACGCCTACTCCGATGAAAATGGAGCTCATTTATCCTATTGCGTGGATAGTGGTTACCAATTTCCTGGCTTTTTCGTAAGATTGTCGGAGGAAGATCAGGGAGAAGATGTCTTTAAAGGAAGAGTAACTTTCTCGTATGTTTCTATGAAAAACGTTCTTTTACTTCCTACGTCGGCAGTATATTCGGAAGAAAATTCCGATGATGGAACAAAGAAGGATTATTATGTTTGGAAAGTAGAGGATGATGAACTGGTCAAACAGTATGTGCTGGTGGACGAGACATACAGCAACCAGACAGAAATGGTGATTCTTTCCGGAGTTACAGAAGAAGATATTCTGGCAGAAGCAGTCAGATAGGAGGATAAGATGTTATCGTTTGTATTTCAGAAAATGAAAAATAAAAAGTGGCTGAATCTCTGTCTGGCAGTGGGAATCTGTCTTTTGATGGCAGTCTTTATCTGTCATCCGGTTTTAGAAGAGCAGTCGGATAACAGGATTCTGGAAAATGGTTTTAAAGAATATGTTGAAAAAAATGAAGAGTTCCCTGCGGTGCTCTTACGAAGTGATAGTTGTCTGACAGAGGATTATCCAACCACAGAATCTCTTTTAAAACGGATGGAACAGTATGAGGATAAGTGGACAGAATATGTGAAGCTCGATCCGGTAAGTTCCCAGCATATCATGACCCTATCCGGCAGCAGTGCTAATACGAATTTCGGAGGCAATAATCAGCTGTATCAGATCGCTTTTATGGAAAACATGGATTCCCATGTGGATGTGGTAAAAGCAGCCGAAGGAAATATTGAGGCGGAGTACGCTTGTTATATCAGCGAGTCAGTTATGGATTTTTATGGACTGGTGGTAGGAGAAGTGATCACTTTTTCTCATGTGTCCGACGACCAGGGAAATCCGCTAACCTTGACCATTGCAGGAATCATCCGGGAAAAAGAAGAGGAAACAAACTTCTGGTATTACGAATTATCGGATTATGAAAAGACATTATTTGTCTCTCAGCAGACCTTTGACCGGATGTTAGAGTCTTATGGATTTTCACAGATCAGCTGGCAGGAAGCGCTGCTCTTAGATTATAGAGGAATGAACAGTGATAATGCATTTTTGTACAAGAGTTATCTCGAGGCTTTTTCACAGAAAGATGTGTTCTTTTCTACGAATCTGACAGAGCAATTAGAAGACTTTACAAACCAGCATGATAAGACCCAGATGATCCTTTGGGTCATGGAACTGCCTTGTATGGTACTTTTATTGCTGTTTATCTATATGGTATCTAAGCAGATCGTAGAATTAGAAGAAGGGGAGATCGCGGTCTTACGAAGCCGGGGAACCACTCGTTTTCAGATCATGAATCTGTATTTGATCCAGGCGGTGCTTCTGTCTTTGATCGGAATTCTGGCAGGATTTCTTATTGGGCTTAAAGTAGTGCCTTATGTGATGATCGCTATGGTCATTGCAGTGATCTTTATGCTCCTTCCCGTGTGGAAAAAGAGCAATCTCACCATTGTAGAACAGAAGAGCCAGAATAAGTATGAAGGAAAGACACCTTTCTGGCAGAAATTTTTCTTGGATTTTCTGTTGCTGGGAGTATCTGGTTATTTATTATTTAATTATTACAAACAGCAGGATGAATTATCTGCCAGCGTATTGGCAGGAGAGAGTCTGGATCCAGTCTTATTTTTGAATTCTTCATTGTTTTTATTTGCCGGAAGTCTGGTGGTGATCCGCTTAGTGGGCTATCTGCTAAAAGGAATCTATTATTTAGGTCGCAAACACTGGAAACCAGGAATGTATGCTGCATTTTTACAGATGATCCGTACTTTCCACAAACAGAGCTTATTATGGATATTTTTAATCGTGACAATAGCTAGCGGTATTTTCCAGACCAACATGGCTCAGACCGTAAATCAGAATACCCAGGAACGGATCATCTATGATGTGGGAACAGATCTGATCCTTATGGAAAGATGGAAAATGCAGACCAGCAAAAATGATGATGGAAGTTGGGCATGGAGTTATGAAGAGCCTTCCTATGAGTTTTACGAAGAACTGGAAAAAGACGGAAAGATTGATTCTGTTACCCGAGTTTTAGAAGATGACAATATCGATATTTCCGCTAATGGAAAAAGCATAAAAGGAGCTTCTTTAATGGCAATCTCCACCAAAACTTTTGGAGAGACCGCCCAGCTACAGGATGGGCTGAATTCAGAGCACTGGTATTACAGTTTAAATGCCCTTGCAACGGAGCCGGAGGGAGCCATCATTTCCAGAAATCTGGCAGAGAAGATGGAACTTTCCGTAGGGGATAAATTGATCTATAGCCGATATAGTCCAGTGCTTGCGGCAAAGGATCAGAGTATAGGTGCGGATACGGTAAAAGTCAGTGCTATCGTTGATGCTTTTCCGGGATATAACAGATACCAAGAGGACGGGGAAGAAAATTATATGATCATCTGCAATTTGGCAGCTGTGACAGATAAATTTAGCATGACGCCCTATAGTGTCTGGGTGAAGTTAAATGAGGGGGATTCTGCGGATTTTCTTCGAGAGATGGCAGAAGAACAGGGGATTTCTTTTACAAGCTGGAATTCGCTGGAAGAGAATCTAAAAGAGAGTACAGGATCTTCTATGATACAGATTACAAATATCTTATTTCAGATCAGTTTTTTGATCTCCATGATCATCTGTGTGACCGGATATCTGATCTACTGGATCATGTCCATTCAGAGCAGAGAGCTTTTGTTCGGAATATACCGAGCTATGGGAATGGGCATTAAAAAAGTCTACGGAATGGTCTTTACGGAGCAGATCATTTGTTTTGCAGGGGCTGTTACTGCCGGGGGCGCTATGGGAATGTTAGCAAGTGTGTTATTTATTCCATTATTAGCACTGGTCTATTTGCCGGAAAAGCATAATATATCCATTACTATGCATTTTCTGGGAATGGATCTGCTACAGATCGCAGCAGTGCTTCTTGTAGCAGCAGTGATATGCTTTGTGGTATTGCTTCGGATCTTAAAGAATATGAAGATTGCCCAGGCATTAAAGATGGGAGAAGATTAGCCTATGAGTGAAAAAGAAATTGCAATCCAAACTTCTGGGTTATCCAGGTGGTTTCCAGTGGAAAACGGAAAATTTTATGCAGTAAAAGATGTAAGTATAGAGATCTCAAAAGGAACTTTAAATATTATCAAAGGCCGTTCCGGTTCTGGAAAGACTACTCTTCTTAATATGCTAAGTACTTTAGATGAGCCCAGCGAAGGAAAGATCACCTTCCTTGGGAATGACCTTTCTACTATGCCGGTCTCCGGAAAAGAAACACTTCGCCGTAAGGACATGGGCTTTGTATTTCAGTCTATAGCTTTGATACCGGTCATGAGTGCCTATGAAAATGTGGATTTTGCCCTACGTCTGGCGGATTATAAAGAAGATCATCACCATAGGATCCGGGAAGTGATGGAACGGGTAGGGTTATTAAAGCGAATGGATCACATGACAGGCCAGTTATCCGGCGGTGAACAGCAGCGTGTTGCCATTGCCCGGGCGGTAGCCCACCATCCGGCGGTGCTTTTTGCAGATGAGCCTACCGGAGCTTTGGACACCGCCAGTGGCCTGGCGGTTATGGGATTGTTCCGGGAGTTAGTTGAAAAAGAAGGGACCACCATTATTATGACTACCCATGATCCAAATCTCATGGAGTTAGGTGACAAGGTTTTTGAGATACAGGATGGGCAGATTCTGTGACAGGAGGAAATGTATGATTTACTGTGATGAACTTGTAAAAATCTATCAGGCAGATCAGGTAAAAGTCATGGCACTTCAAGGACTGGATCTGGAGATCAAAGAAGGAGAAATGGTTGCCATCATTGGAAAATCCGGCAGTGGAAAATCCACCCTCCTAAATATGATAGGCGGTCTTGAGACCCCATCTGCAGGACGACTTTTGATCGAGGGGAAAGACCTCAGTGGAAATGCTTGGAAGAATAAAGATTCTTACCGGAAGAATACTATCGGTTTTGTCTGGCAGAAGCCTTCCAGGAATCTTTTTTCCTATCTGACAGTGTTAGATAACGTAAAAGCTCCTATGCTTTTTGCCGGAAAAAAACAGAAGGAATCCAAAGAAAAAGCCATGGAACTTCTAAAACAGGTGGGCATGGATCATTATGCCAACAAATTTCCAGGGCAGTTATCTGGCGGTGAACAACAGAGAGTGGCAATTGCAGTGGCTCTTGCTAACGATCCCTTGATCCTTCTGGCAGATGAGCCTACCGGTGCGGTGGATACGAAGACTTCCAACCAGATCTTCTCCTTATTGCAGAGACTAAACAGAGAAATGGGACTTACCATCCTGATCGTAACCCACGACATGAGCATTGCGGATAAGGTTTCCCGTACCGTTATGATCTCCGATGGAAAGATCAGTACCGAAAAGATCCGCCGGGGGCTGGTTGACACAGAGAAGATCCGCCAGGGTCAGGTTGACACAGAGAAAATCCGCCGGGGTCAGGTTGACACAGAGAAAATCTGCTGGGCAGAGGTGGGAGAAGAGAAAGCAGAAGAATACTCTGTACTGGATAAAGCCCGCCGTGTGCAGCTGACAGAAGATATCTTGGAGGCTGCAGGAATCACCACCAATAAAGTAAAAGTAGAGGTCATCGATGGAAAAGTCGTGATCACCGGGGAGCAGGAAAGTTAATAGAGGGCAGGAAAGTTGATCATACGAAAAAGACGCGATTCGCGTCTTTTTCTATTTATTTAATAAAAACATATTAATTAACCAATTGGTAGTAGATTTAATGAAGTTGACACTGATAAGTTGAATTGTTAATATGTATTGCAAAGGAGTGATTAGATATGACAATTGATGAAATTGTTAGTAGATTTAGTACGACACCATTTTTGTTTGTTGGTTCTGGACTTACCAGAAGATATTTAAATTTGCCGGATTGGAAAGGATTATTGCGTCATTTTGCGGAACGAATTCGAAATGATGAATTTGCATATAGTTCCTATGAAAATTTGGCAAAGGGAATGGAATGTAAGGCTGGGATATTGCCCAAAGTGGCTGAACTTATTCAGAAAGATTATGATCAAAAATGGTTTGCAGATGCTACAATAAGAACCGTAGAAGGAGAAGCACTAAATTTAATTCATAATGGTATTTCCCCGTTCAAAGTGGAATTAGCGAATTATCTGAAGATGCTAGCAATTCCGAATGTAGCATATAAAGAGGAAATGGAAAAGTTGTCAGAGATTTCTGAGGAGAGTATTGCCGGTGTTATAACAACCAATTATGATACATTTTTAGAAGATTATTTTCAGGGTTTTCGTAAATATGTTGGGCAATCGGAATTGATTTTTTCTCCAATACAAGGAGTTGCAGAAATTTATAAGATACATGGTTCAATAGAAGTGCCTGATAGTATTGTAATTAATGAGGAGGACTATGTTTCTTTTCAAGAGAAGAGTGCGTACTTGGCGGCTAAGTTGATGACCATTTTTATGGAATACCCAATTGTGTTTATAGGTTATTCTATAGGAGATAGTAATATTCAGAGCATTATTAAATCAATTGTCAATTGTTTGGATGCGGAGCAAGTTAAGAAATTAGAGGATAGATTTGTATTTATTGAATACAAAGAAGGCATGATAGGTGCTGAGGCAACTCCATATACGATTATGATTGATGACAAGCCATTGACTATGCGTAAGATATTAATATCTGATTTTATGTTGCTATATAATGCTCTTGAAGGAAAAAAGGCAAAATTGCCAGTGCGTATTTTGCGTAGATTTAAGCAGGAACTGTATGAATATACAATTACAAATTCACCAACGCATAGTATACGTGTTGCTTCAATTGAGGATGAACGTGTGGCAGATGATGAATTGGTGTTATCTATTGGCAGAGCTTCTGAATTTGGATTAAAAGGTTTAAGTGGATTGGAAAGCAATGAATTATATAGGGATGTTGTGATAGGTGATTTGCTTTATTCTGCAGATGAACTGTTAGAGTATGCGTTGCCAAAACTGCTGCAACAAAATTCTGGAAAATTGCCTATTAATAAATATTTGAAAAATGCAACTAAGGAATTTCCTGAACATAAGAAATTAATAGAAAACCAAGATTTTGATTCGTTGATTTCAAATACGATAAAGAACAATCGAAAAACTTTAGGCGCATACACATCAGTTAAACAGATATGGGAAAACGAAAGGAATAATTTAGAAAAGGCAACAAGGCTTATTGCGTATCTTTCAGAAGAACAGATGGATGAAGTAGACCTAGAGAATATATTGGTTAGTTTATTTGAAGAGGATGTTAACGTTTTGCAAAACGCAAGTCAGTCAGAAAGAACAAATATTAAGCGATTGATTAGAATTTATGATTACTTGAAATGGGGAAAGTAAAAGAGCCTCCCAACTAAAGCACTTGTAAACAAGTACCATTTAGGAAACCCCTTAAAATAATCAGTTCTGTACCTATGGGTTGTAGCGTCTATAAATAGACACCAAACTTAACAGCACAGTATATTTTTATGTCTTTACAATGTTTATTATACAGGAAAAACCCAAAAAGTAAAGATGAAAAATAAAAAGTACAGATTCGTCATGGAGAAATGTAACAAGATATTATTGGAAATGTAAATTATAACAAGTTTCAAAAACAACCACAAGCTTTGCTTGTGGTATGATAATGCAAAGAAAAGGCTGTCCAACCAGTAGGTTGGGCAGCCTTTTTAGATTGTTCACTGGGAACATTTCACTCATATGTACGATTAGAAATCTGTTAAGTTAGCTGCTCTCTTCTCTAAGAAAGCTCCCATTCCTTCTTTCTTATCGTGGGTATCGTTTGTAATACCAAATAAGTTAGCTTCCATCTCAACAGCGTTTTTGATATCCATATCATAACCATTGTTGATTGCAGCTTTTGCGATAGATACAGCATAGCTTCCTTTGGAGATGATCTTTGCTGCCATAGCTTTTGCAGTTGCCATTAATTCTTCTTTAGCAACAACTTTGTTAACGAGACCAATACGGTATGCTTCGTTAGCGTCGATGTTATCGCAGGTGAAGATCATTTCTTTTGCACGTCCCATTCCTACAAGACGAGCAAGTCTCTGAGTTCCACCAAATCCAGGGATGATTCCAAGGCCTGTCTCAGGCTGTCCAAAGATTGCGTTATCAGAAGCGATACGGATATCACAAGCCATAGCGATCTCACATCCACCGCCTAAAGCAAATCCGTTAACAGCAGCGATAGTAACCTGACGCATATTTGTTAATTTGAAGAATGGATCAGCAGCTTTGATTCCGAAAGCTCTTGCTTCTGGAGCTGTGAAATTAACCATTTCAGAAATATCAGCACCAGCTACGAAAGATTTGAATTCGTTGCCTTTCTTATCTGGACCACCTGTTAAGATAACAACCTTAACATCATCTCTTGCTTCGATCTCGCTTAAGCAAACGTTTAACTCATCAAGAGTTTCGCTGTTTAATGCATTTAAAGCAGCTGGTCTTGCGATAGAAAGAACTGCGATTTCATCAGCAACTTCTAACTGTAAGTTCTTAAATTCACTCATGGTAAATAATCCTCCTATATTCGAGACAAATTGATATATTCATCCTAGCACTTTGACAAAAAATTGTCAATCTGAATATGGTGGAATATGGCAGAGAAAGCCAAAGGAGTTTTATTGAATTTTTAATAGGGCTGTGTCATAATGAGAGCAATAATTTTATTGGAAAGAAACAGGTGTAAAATGATAGATGACTTTAACTTGAGAGAATTGATCCTTCCCCTTCAGGAATGGTTCTTAAAAAATGCCCGGGTATTGCCCTGGAGAGAAGAGGCGACGCCTTATCATGTATGGGTATCAGAGATCATGTTGCAGCAGACCAGGGTGGAGGCAGTAAAACCATATTTTGCAAGGTTTACCAAGGAATTGCCGGATGTAGCCGCCCTTGCCGTCTGCCCGGAGGATAAGCTGTTAAAACTATGGGAAGGCCTTGGTTATTATAACCGGGTCAGAAATATGCAGGAAGCAGCAAGGCAGATCATGGAGGATTTTGCAGGAGAGATCCCTTCGGATTATGAGGCTCTTCTCACTTTAAAGGGAATCGGAAATTACACGGCAGGGGCAATCTCATCTATTGCATATGGAAAGAAAGCACCTGCGGTAGACGGAAATGTGCTCCGGGTCATTTCTAGAGTTACGGGAGATGATTCTGATATCATGAAGCAATCCGTAAGGAAGAACATGGAGCAGAGATTGTTTTCCCTGATGGAAAATGCAGAAGAACTGATCCCTGGTGTATTTAATCAAGGTTTGATGGAATTAGGAGCCATGGTCTGCGTACCGAATGGAAAACCTCATTGCGAAAACTGCCCTTGGGAAGCCATGTGTGTGGCAAGGCGACAGGATCTTATCGATGTCCTCCCGGTAAAAAATACCCAGAAAAAAAGAAGGATAGAAGAAATGACAGTGCTTCTCATCCGGGACGGTGAGAAGATCGTTTTACACAAAAGACCAAAGAAGGGACTTTTGGCAGGGCTGTATGAATTGCCTAATCTATCAGGTTACCAAGAAAAAGAAGCAATTCTTTCTTACGTAGAGTCTCTTGGTTTTCTACCTCTTCGGATCAAACCGGTAGGCGAAGCAAAGCACATTTTTTCCCATGTGGAATGGCACATGAAAGGATATATGGTGTTTGTGGGGGAAATGGAGCCAAAGCCAGGAGAATGGCTATTGGTGGATGTGGAAGAAGCAAGAAACAGTTATGCAATTCCGGCAGCATTTTCCAAATACGCAGAATATATCAATATTCCCATAGGAAAAGAGGCATTTACAGGATCGGGAAAAGAACTATAAAAGATAAAATATTTTTGGGGAAAACCTCTAGAAAAAAAGGAGACCGGCGCGTTGCGCCGGTATGTGTATGAAAAAGATTCGGAATCTGTAATTGTTGGGAGGACCTCGCGACCAAGGGGGAAGCGAGGAAATGAAAAAGAAAAGTGAGTAAAAATTTCTTATCTATGGTACTTATTATAGGCATGAATTATGAAAAGGGTGTGTTTTCTTTATTAGAAAATTGTAAATAAAATATGAACAAAGTGTTCAAAAAATCCTAAGAAAAAGTTTTTTGGAAAATAGTAGGAAAAGCAGGAGAAATCATGTATAATGGACTGGAAACCATGCAGAAATACACATTAAATGTGCAATACGAAAGGGATTATTTATGAAATTATTAACATTTGCTATTCCATGTTATAATTCCCAGGATTATATGGAGAAGTGTATCGAATCCATTCTTCCGGGAGGAGAAGATGTAGAGATCATCATTGTGGATGATGGTTCAAAAGACCGTACAGCGGAGATCGCAGATGCATATGCTGCCAAGTATCCGACCATTATCCGGGCGATCCATCAGGAGAATGGTGGACATGGAGAAGCAGTAAATACGGGGATTCGCAATGCAACAGGACTGTATTTTAAAGTAGTAGACAGTGATGATTGGGTAGATCCAGAGGCTTATCGTCAGATTCTTGATAAGTTACGTGAGTTTGCAGGAAGCGAGAACAATTTAGATATGCTCCTGGCCAATTACGTATATGAAAAAGAAGGCGCAAAGCATAAGAAAGTCATGCGTCAGACTGGTTTCCCAAAAGATAAGGTGTTTACATGGAGTGATATTCGTCGTTTCCACAAAGGACATTACATTTTAATGCATTCTGTTATTTATCGCACCAAGCTGCTTCGAGAGTGTGGACTGAAACTGCCGAAACATACTTTCTATGTGGATAATATCTATGTATACAAACCACTACCATCTGTTCGTACTATGTACTATATGGATGTGGATTTCTATCGTTATTATATTGGAAGAGACGATCAGTCCGTTAATGAGAAAGTCATGATCGGAAGAATCGATCAGCAGATCAAAGTGAATAAGATTATGATAGATGCTTTTGATCTGTGGAAGATTCCAAACCACAAGTGCAGAAAATATATGTTTAACTATTTAGAGATCATCACAGTTGTTTCTACGATCATGTTGATCCGTTCCGGAACAGAAGAGAATCTGGAGAAGAAGAGAGAACTGTGGAAATACATAAAGGACAAAGATATACGTCTGTTCCATCGTTTGCGTAGAGGAATCATGGGAACGGCTATGAATCTTCCTGGAAAAGGTGGTCGGAAAATTTCCGTAGCAGCCTACCGAATTTCTCAAAAAATAGTAGGATTTAACTAAAAAGGCAGACATAAGCGTAAAAAGTGCAAAAATAAACTTTTAAAACGCATTAAAATTCATAAAATTTAGCTACAAATGTATTCTTGTCTAACAAGAAATAAAAATTGGGACTTTCCCATTTCACAAGAATATGTTAAAATGACATTGAAAATAATTTAAATATATACTACATTAGTCAAGTCGACAAAGTAGTATAGGAAAGGTCATATATATGAACGATATCAAATTTGAAAAGGACTTAAGTGCGGCTGAAACATTAGTAATGAAAGCAGTATGGGATGCAACAGATGATATTGCGATTCCAGATCTTATTGAAGTTTTACGTACTCAGTTCGGAAAAGATTATGCAAGAACAACAGTAGTAACCTTTTTACAGAGACTTGCGGGCAAAGGATTTGTGACCACATATAGAAAGGGTCGTATCTCTTATGCTCACGCGTTGAAGGAAGAGGCTGATTACAAAGGAAATATGATGAAGGAGAAAGCTTCATTCTGGTACGAGGGAAGTCCATCTAGTCTTATGGCATCACTTTTAGGCGCACAGGGCGAAGTAGCAGAAGATGAGATCGCTAAATTGAGGGAATTAATCGATGCCTTTGATAAACATTAAGATTGCATGTGCAATTCTTATTACATCGGCAACGGGAACGATTTTTCTACTATTTGGGCTATTTGCAGGAAAGTTTTTGGATAAGGCAGGATATCTTAACGTTGGCTATAAAGTGTTAAGGTGTCTTGCACTTACCTTTATTTTACCCTTAGTGTTTGTAATTCTCATGGTTACCAATGAGAATTCGTCACGGTGGGGAGGTCTGCTTTTCTTACATACGAGGACAATATTGATCATATCGTCAGTATTTCTTCTAATATGGTGCATTGCCATGATTATCATGATCGTTATGAATATTTCCAATGAAAGATATCTCAAGAAGGTTCTTGGGGTTGCTTTTGAATGCGATGTGTCTACAAACAGACTACTAGAGAGGATGTGCGAGGAGCTGAACATTCCGAAGGGGAAAGTTCACGTTAAGAAATGTTATATGGTTCCATCTCCAGTTATTGTGGGAACGAAGGATCCGATGATACTTCTGGCATTAGATGACTATACGGAATCTGAGATAAAAGCGATTTTTTATCATGAGTTGTATCATTATAAGCATAGGGATTTGCATTTTAAGAAATTTTTACATGTCATATGTGCTTTGAATTTCTTTAATCCATTTGTATGGTGGTATCGAAGAATTGTAGTACAGTGGATGGAATTAGCTTGCGACGATTGTGCGCGGGTAGCCTTTGGAGATACGAAGGCCTATGCGATAGCCTTAACCGAAATAGCTAGTAAGGAAAATAATAACAAGAATATCATTTCGGGTGGTTCAGTCAGCCAGAAGCCGTTAGCAAAAAGAATTATACATATGTTAGAATATACAAAAATTAAAAAGAAATCAAAAGGAGTTGCAGCTTTACTTGTGGCTGTATCTACCTTATTAGGAACCACAGGAGCAACAGCTGTAGCAGGGGCAACTGCAGATCAGTATGTGAATCTGTATAACAATACCTGTGTAGAGGTGGTAGAAGAAGAAACTGTTTATGAACCAGACGTGGAGTATGTTATCGAGAACTGGTCTGATGAAGGTGTCATCATAGAAGAAGGTGAAGTAGAAGGCAATGGTCTGGCAAGAGGAGCCACTATGCTTTTTGACTGGACGGTTGAACCTGGTGTGTTGAAGAAGGGACCTTCCTATTATTGTACCAGTGGACAGGGAATGCAGGTTTCTTGCTTGTTTACGCCAACCACCCAGAGTGTACGTATTGGTATCTTAGAACCGGATGGAACTAAGCGCTTTTTACAGACATCCAGTGGTGCCTATCATACATTTTCACTGACTAAGACCGGCTATTATTATGTATTTGTAGAGAATATCAGTTCCTATACTACTATTACAGCAGA
>JAGAOC010000067.1 GCA_017623935.1 Agathobacter sp.
CCTGAATTCTGGTCTTCTCCGGCAATGAAAGAATAGCATCTACCATCTGGTCAATGCTCTGTTTGGTAATGGCTCTGCCACATTTTGGACAGTGTGGGATTCCAATTCTGGCATATAACAAACGGAAATAATCATAGATCTCCGTTACCGTTCCTACGGTAGAACGTGGATTTCGATTGGTAGATTTCTGGTCAATCGAGATTGCCGGTGGAAGTCCTTCAATAGATTCCACATCTGGTTTCTCCATCTGTCCTAAGAATTGTCTTGCATAGGAAGAGAGCGACTCCATATATCGTCTCTGCCCCTCTGCATAGATAGTATCAAAAGCCAGAGAGGATTTACCAGATCCGGAAAGTCCGGTCAATACTACAAATTCATCTCTTGGTATATCGAGACTCACCCCTTTTAGATTATGCTCCTGGGCGCCTCGGATCTTTATATATTTTCGTTCTTTTTTTGCCATGTTATCTCCTTACATATCTCGCAGCATATTCTTTAGTTTTATCATCTGGTCTCGATATTCTGCCGCCGCCTCAAAGTTTAGATCTGTTGCTGCTTTCTGCATCTTCTTCTGAATATCTGCGATCAGCTTCTCTAATTCTTTCTGATTCATAGATTCCGGATCCTTCGCAAAATTCAGCTCCTCTGCTGCCACTTTCTTAGAAATGGCGATCAATTCACGCACTGATTTCTGGATAGTCTTCGGTACGATTCCATGTTCTTCATTATACGCCTGCTGCACCGCCCGACGACGTTTTGTCTCATCAATGGCCGCTTTCATGGAATCTGTGATCTTATCCGCATACATGATAACGTGTCCTTCACTGTTACGGGCTGCTCGTCCAATGGTCTGGATCAATGAGGTCTCCGAACGAAGGAATCCTTCTTTGTCTGCATCTAAGATCGCCACCAAAGTGATCTCCGGAATATCTAATCCCTCTCGCAGAAGGTTAATTCCCACCAGTACATCAAATACATCCAAACGAAGATCTCGGATGATCTCTGCTCTTTCCAATGTATCAATATCAGAATGAAGATACTTAACCCGAATTCCCAATTCGCTCATATACTGGGTCAGATCCTCCGCCATGCGCTTGGTCAAAGTGGTAATTAACACCTTATGATGGTTAGCAGTTTCTTTATTGACCTCTCCGATCAGATCATCGATCTGCCCCTCTACCGGACGCACAAAGATCTCCGGATCTAACAGTCCTGTTGGGCGGATGATCTGCTCTGTACGAAGGAGTTCATGGTCTTTCTCATATTCATTAGGAGTTGCCGATACAAATAACATCTGGTCGATCTTACTCTCAAATTCTTCAAAATTCAGCGGCCGGTTATCCAGTGCTGATGGCAGACGGAACCCATAATCTACCAGCGTAGTCTTTCTCGAACGATCCCCTGCGTACATACCGCGGATCTGCGGGATACTGATATGAGACTCATCCACTATAATAAGGAAATCATCTGGGAAATAATCGATCAAAGTCTCTGGCATAGCTCCCGGCTCTCTTCCTGCCAGATGTCTGGAATAGTTCTCGATCCCACTGCAAAATCCGGTCTCTTTTAACATTTCAATATCAAAATTCGTCCGTTCTGCAATTCGCTGAGCCTCTAGCAGCTTGTCTTCTCCTTTGAAGAACTTCACTCGCTCCTGCATCTCTGCCTCAATGGCATCACAAGCCTTATTGATCTTCTCCTGAGGCACTACATAATGGGATGCCGGAAAGATTGCCGCATGCTGTAAAATGCACTTGATCTCTCCTGTCAGCACATCCACTTCTGTTATTCTATCCACTTCGTCTCCGAAAAACTCCACACGGATCGCCCGATCTGTACTGTTCGCCGGAAAGATCTCCACCACATCTCCATGCACTCGGAAGGTTCCTCGCTTGAAATCCATCTCATTCCGGTTGTACTGCATATCGATCAGTTCCCGGATCACATCATCTCGATCCACTTCCATTCCCGGCCTCAGAGACACCATCATATTCATATAATCATCCGGGCTTCCAATACCATAGATACAGGATACACTTGCCACGATGATAACATCTTTTCGTTCTGCTAATGCTGCTGTTGCAGAGAGACGCAACTTATCTATCTCATCATTGATGGCAGAATCCTTGGCAATATAGGTATCCGACTGAGGCACATAAGCTTCCGGCTGGTAATAATCGTAATAGGACACAAAATACTCCACCGCATTCTCAGGGAAGAACTCCTTCATCTCGCCATACAACTGTCCCGCCAAGGTCTTATTATGAGAAATGATCAGAGTTGGCTTATTCAGTTGTTCGATCACATTCGCCATGGTGAAGGTCTTACCGGAACCGGTAACTCCCAGCAAGGTCTGAAACTGGTTGCCTTCTTTGAAGCCCTGCACCAGATCTGCAATTGCCTGGGGCTGGTCGCCGGTAGGTTTGTATTGAGAATGAAGTTTAAAGATTTTTTGTTCATTTTGCATAAGAAGAGCCTCCAAACTCTATCGTAAAACTCATTGTACATCTTACTAATACTCATCTGCTTAATCACATAACTGTAAGCACGAATTTGTTCTTTCTAAATTTCCAATTCAAGTTTCGGCAAATTATTTACATTCAACGAATTCAATGTCTGTAATTGCTGCACTACAAGCTGACGCAGCAATTTCATCCTCTCTTCCTGATCTTTCCCTTGATTAATTAAGACAGCATTATAACTTTCCAGATTTGCAAGGATTAGTAACTGATTAATGGTTGCCATATCTCGCATATTACCTTTCTCTTTGGGATTCTCATCTCGCCACTGTTTTGCTGTCTTGCCAAACAATACGACATTCAGCATATCTGCTTCATTTGCATACCTATACGATACCTGCATCGGTGTTAATTCTGGTGGAATTAAATTTTCTTTGATCGCATCAGTATGTATTCTATAATTCAGCTTAGAAATTTCTCTATTCAGATTCCAATTCAGAGACAATCGACTATTTTCATCTGTCTTTAATCTCCTATAATCTTTCATGATATATAATTGAAATTCAGGAGATATCCAAGTTGCAAAAGACATTGCAATATCACTATGGGCATATGTTCCCCCATAACGTCCTGCTTTTGAAACTATACCAATAGCCTCCATTTGCGTAATCCATTTTGTCGGTGTCATCACAAAACGATTTAATCCGGCTTCATTTCTAACCGCCTCGAATTGCACACGGTTAAAATTAGGATTATGCAATTCTTCCCATACTCCTAGAAATTCAATGGTATTTCTATTTCTCATCCAGTTCTGGATCACAAATCTAGGGTCATCTTCATTTCGATATTTAGCAATGTCAGTCAATGAAATAAACTCATTTTCAAAATTTGTTGTATAAATACTTATGTCAATACCTTTTGCATGAATTGTATCTTTAATCATTTTCTCCATGAATACCCCCGAAATTATACTTTCCAAACGCAAATCGAATATATGTTCTATATAGTATAACACATTTCATTAAAATGTATAGCCCCATCTGCTATTTTTTCGGGCCGTTTTTTAGTATTTTATTGAACTGGGTCAAAAAGGTTGTGGTAGTTACGATGGCAGCCAAAATATCGCTGACCGGCTCTGCCAAAAAAACTGCAAACACTTTATTTTCAATAAATAATGGAAGGATAAAGATCAGCGGGATCAACAATACGATCTTCCTTAAACAAGCCATGAGCAGACTGATCTTCGCCTGCCCCAAGGCCATGAAACTCTGCTGACAGCAGATCTGAAATCCTACAGAAAAAATTCCTGCCATGTAAATGCGGAGTGCCCAGGCCGTATACTCAGCCAGAGAGGCGTCGCTGGTAAATAAGCCGGCAAAAACCTGAGGCACCAGCATGATAGCACACCAACATACTGCTGCAAACAGGACACATACTTTAAATTGAGTGAAAAATGCTTTTTTTACACGATCATTATTCCGCGCACCAAAATTGTAGCTGATGATAGGCTGACCGCCCTGGCAGACTCCCTGCAGAGGCATGAGCACCAGCTGACTGACACTAGTCAGAATGGTCATGGCACCAACTGCTACATCTCCGCCGTAGCGAGACAGGCTGGATGTAAAACTAATAGATAAGATACTTTCTGTTGCCAGCATAACAAAGCTGGAAATTCCCAGAGCTAGGCAAGGAAGAATGATCTTTCCTTCTAATCTTAAATTGCTTTTTTTCAACCGAAGAATGGTTTTCTTTCCGGTGAGGAAACGAAGGATCCACACTGCTCCTACCGCCTGACTTAAAACTGTGGCTAAGGCTGCACCTTTTACTCCCATTCCGAAGCCAAAGATAAAGATCGGATCTAAAATGATATTAATGATGGCACCGATAACCGTTGTCATCATGCTGATCTTAGAAAATCCTTGGGTGGTGATAAAAGTATTCATTCCCATTACGATCAGCACAAATACACTTCCCAAGATATAGATCCTGGAGTAATCTACGGCATAAGGAAGGGTCACTTCGCTGGCACCAAATAAACAGAGTAATTCCGGTGCAAAAATATAAAACACAATGGTTAAGACCACTGCCAAGATCAGTAATAAAGAAAAGCAGTTTCCCATGATCTTTTCTGCTTTTTCATGGTCTTTTTCTCCCATGGCGATAGCTGCTCTTGGAGCTCCGCCAGCACCTGCCAACATGGCAAAAGCATTGATCAACATTAGGATCGGTGTAAATAACCCTACTCCTGTCAAGGCTGCTGCGCCAATTTCCGGTATGTGTCCAATATAGATACGATCAACGATGTTATACAACAGATTTACAACCTGCGCTACAACTGCTGGAATTGCCAGTTGTGCCAATAAACGTGGGATACTTCCTGATCCCATATCCTGTGTCTTACCTTCTTTTCTCATGTGGAATTTTCCTCCTATCTTTTCCATACATTTCCTTACTATCATAAAAGATTGCGCTTCGCGGTATTGCAAAGTAAACATAAAAGACCCGGCAAAAGCCGAGTCTTCATGTTTTTATATGGACTGCACTATTTTCTTCCGCAGCACTGTTTGTACTTCTTGCCAGATCCACATGGACATGGATCATTTGGATATACTTTCGCATTTTCACGGCGTTTAGGTGCATTTGCTGCTGTTTCATCCTTGTTGGTTCCGGTAACTTTTGCAACCTGCTCACGCTCTACCTTCTGCTCGATCTTCACATGATATAACAGACGGATGGTGTCTTCCTGAATCGCTGCAGTCATCTCATCGAACATATCGAAACCAGCCATCTTGTATTCAACCAGTGGATCTCTCTGGGCAAAAGCCTGAAGTCCGATACCCTGACGAAGCTGATCCATATCATCGATATGATCCATCCACTTACGATCGATAACTTTTAACAGAACTACTCGCTCTAATTCTCTAAACTGCTCTACTTCTGGGAATTCAGTTTCTTTTGCTTCATATAAGAGAACTGCCTTCTCTTTTAAATACTGTTTTAATTCTTTCTCTGTCTTAACAGACTCAAGATCATCTGCTTTGATCCGATCCATTGGGATCACTGGAAGAAGCAGTTCGTTCAGCTCGTTAAGATTCCATTCATCTCTGGAGATCTCTCCGGAGATACAGGTATCTACTACTGTCTCTACTTTCTCCTGGATCATCTTGAAAATGGAGTCTCTCATATTGTCTCCATTTAAAACTTTTGCACGTTCAGCATAGATGATCTCTCTCTGATCATTATTTACCTGATCGTACTCTAACAGATTCTTACGGATTCCAAAGTTGTTGGACTCGATCTTCTGCTGTGCTTTCTCGATAGCGGAAGTCAGCATCTTGTGCTGGATCTGCTCATTTTCCGGTACTCCCAGAGTTGTAAAGATATCCATAAGACGTTCAGAACCGAACAATCTCATCAGGTCATCTTCCAGAGAAATGAAGAACTGGGATTCACCTGGATCACCCTGACGTCCGGAACGTCCACGAAGCTGATTGTCAATACGTCTGGACTCATGACGCTCTGTACCGATGATCTTAAGACCACCTGCAGCTTTTGCTTCATCATCTAACTTAATATCTGTTCCTCGACCAGCCATGTTAGTAGCGATGGTAACTGCTCCATGTACACCGGCAAGAGCAACGATCTCTGCTTCCTGCTCATGGAATTTCGCATTTAATACGGTGTGAGGGATTCCTTCTCTCTTCAACAGGCCACTGACTAATTCAGAAGTCTCGATCGTGATAGTACCAACCAGAACCGGCTGTCCTTTTTCGTAGGCTTTCTTAACTTCCTCTACTACTGCATGGAATTTCTCTTTCTTGGTCTTGTAAACCGCATCTTCCAAGTCAATTCGAGCTACTGGACGGTTGGTAGGGATCTCAATAACGTCCATTCCGTAAATATCACGGAATTCTTTCTCTTCTGTTAAAGCAGTACCTGTCATACCTGCCTTCTTATCGAACTTATTAAAGAAGTTCTGGAAGGTAATGGTAGCTAAAGTCTTGCTCTCTCTCTTAACCTTAACGTGCTCTTTTGCTTCAATTGCCTGATGAAGTCCGTCTGAATAACGACGTCCCGGCATGATACGTCCGGTAAATTCATCAACGATCATAACCTGATCATCTTTTACAACGTAATCCTGATCTCTGAACATTAAGTTATGAGCACGGAGAGCCAGGATAATGTTATGCTGTACTTCTAAGTTCTCTGCATCTGCTAAGTTCTCTAAATGGAAGAACTGTTCTACCTTCTGAACACCCTGCTGAGTCAGGTTTACGACTTTGTCTTTCTCATTTACAATGAAATCACCAGTCTCTTCCTGAACTACACCCATGATGGCATCCATCTTGGAATATTCAGGAACATCTTCGCCTCGCTGCATCTGGCGGGCAAGGATATCGCAGGCCTCATAGAGCTTGGTAGATTTGCCACTCTGACCAGAGATAATAAGTGGAGTTCTTGCTTCGTCGATCAGTACAGAGTCAACCTCATCGATGATGGCATAGTGAAGACCTCTCTGAACCAGCTGCTCTTTATAGATAACCATGTTATCTCTTAAGTAATCAAATCCTAATTCGTTATTAGTTACATAAGTAATATCACAGGCATAGGCATTTCTTCGTTCATCGTTTTCCATGCTGTTTAATACAACACCAACAGTAAGTCCTAAGAATTCGTGAACCTGTCCCATCCACTCGGAATCTCGTTTTGCCAGGTAATCGTTAACGGTAACGACACAGACACCTTTTCCTTCTAAGGCATTTAAGTATGCTGGAAGAGTAGACACCAAGGTCTTACCTTCACCAGTTCTCATTTCCGCAATACGTCCCTGGTGCAAAATGATTCCACCAATAATCTGTACCCGGTAATGTTCCATTCCCAGTACACGACGAGCAGCTTCTCTTACTGTAGCATAAGCCTCCGGAAGGATCTGGTCTAAGGTCTCTCCCTTCTGAACACGCTCTTTGTATTCTTTTGTCTTTCCTCTTAATTCTTCATCAGAAAGTGCCATCATGGCATCTCTGTATGACTCAACCTTATCTACGATTGGATATATTCTTTTTAATTCTCGCTCACTATGAGTTCCAAACATTTTGGTCATTAATCCCATAATATATACTCCTATCTTTCTACGCAATTAGGGTAATTGTACCACTTTCCAGAAATTTGCACAATAAAATATAAACAAATGAATTATAAACTTTTTGTTAACACATTGCGAAAGAATCAAACTCTTGCTATACTATTTAGTAACTTTTACGAATTTATTTCGTCAATCATCAATCCTGTTTTCAGGAGCACAAGGAGGAATTCATATGTCATATATCTATAAAACAAAAGGCACCTGCTCTACCCAGATCGAGCTGGAATTAGAAGGTAATATCGTTCACAATGTTAAATTCACCGGTGGCTGCCATGGTAATCTCCAGGCAATTCCAAAACTGGTAGAAGGACTTACCGTAGAAGAAGTAGAAAAAAGGATCGGTGGAATTAAATGTGGATTTAAAAACACCTCTTGTGGTGACCAGTTAGCTAAAGCCTGTCGTGAGGCTTTAGAAGCTCAGAACGCATAACATTAGCAAATGGCGTTGTCCACACTCTATAACCAATAATAAGACCCGGAAGATTCACTGTGATACAGGCTCCTTCCGGGTCAATCTATTTTCGGGCATATCCGCCACCTGGGTTTGCTATTTATAAAATCTTATTTTATTTTCTAAATCTCTTCTCTCAAGATCACCGGTTGTATCTGTTTCCCTTTTAAAGCCATCTCGATAGTATCCGGAATGAGTTCCATCTGTGCGATCATAGAATTTGGCTTACTCTTGTAATTATCCTGCCCAAAAGGAACAAAATAGATATTTTTCATGTTCATGAGCTTTCCGATGTTCTGGAAGCCGATCCCTAAGGCGTCATTGGTGGAGATCGCAATGACCAGTGGTTTTCCATTTCTCATGTGCGCCTTTGCCGCCATGAGCACCGGTGTATCCGTGATCCCGTTACAAAGTTTTGCGGCGGTATTTCCGGTACATGGGGCGATCACCATAATATCCAGAAAATTATTCGGTCCGATCGGCTCTGCCTCCGGTATGGTCTTTATCCCTTCATTTTCTGCGATGGCGCAGATTCCATCCACATACTCTGTGGCATTTCCAAACCTTGTGTTACAGTTTTGTGCATTAAAAGAAAATATAGGTATAATATTTGCCCCCATGTCCTTTAACTTCTGTATTTCTTTCCGGGCTTTTGCAAAAGTGCAGAAAGAACCGGTAATACCGTAACCTATATTACAATTTGAAAAATCCATGATTTCTCCTTTTTCCCATTTTCCTGGGAGACCGTTTTTGAACGAATGGCAGCAGCCAAAATTGCGGCGCTGGTCTTTGTGGTATAAATTCCGGGCAGTCCTTGAGCCTTTACCACCGGGATCTGATGTTTTTCTGCCGCTTTTAAATCACAGCCTCCTGGTACAGATGCCAGATCGATCACCAGAGTATCCCTGTGCATTTCTGCAAATACAGGCTCCCCCAGCACCAGAGCAGGGACCGTATTGATAAACGTCCTTGCTCCATAGGCTTCCTCCGGGGCATAAGCAAAATCTACTGCACAAAATCCTTCTTTTTTTGCCTGTTTTCGAACCTCGGACCTCCTTGCTAAGATGGTCACCTTCCCTCCTAATGCACCTAATCGAATTGCCAGTTCCCTGGCGCACCGACCATAACCAGTGATCACAAATTTCTGTCCTTCTATGGAATAAGGGCTTCTCTGCAGGATCTCACAGATCGTTGCTTCAGCAGTCACTTTTGCATTGGCTGCCGCCACCTCCTCTTCCTCCATAAGATCACAACAACTGATTCCCCTTTCTTCCAGCCAGTTCATAAGTTCTTCCGGGATCTTTCCGCCAAAAACCGTTTGACCTTTTCTTAAAGATAGTTTTAATTTCTCAAACTCACCATGTATTTTCTCAAGTTTATTAACCGGTGTCGGAAGGAAAATGGATTCTGCTGTTTCTACTGTTTCCTTTAGGAACTCTTCAGAAACTGCCTCTTTCAGAGGAACGAGAATCACTTTACTTCCAAGCTGTTCCCCAAGATATTTTTGCCTTTGATCCATAACAAGATTGATACTGTGCCTTTCCATATAAAAACGCTCCCTTCCATATAAAATATGAAAGAAAGCGTTCAGGAGTTCCTTATATAGATTTCTTTTGCATGAAGGCAAAATTATAATCTTGTTTCAACAAAAATATCATAGATCGCTTTAATTGCTTCTTCAAAATCATCGTTGCTTACACCGATGATGATGTTTAACTCAGAAGATCCCTGGTCAATCATTCTTACGTTAATATTTGCATGAGCAAGAGCGGAGAAGATTCTTCCTGCAGTTCCTCTGGTAGATTTCATACCACGACCTACAACTGCGATCAGACCTAAATCTGCCTCTAAGTCGATGACATCCGGATTGGTCAGACGACGAAGGGAGCTGATCACCTGCTGCTCTTTTCCTTCAAACTCTTCCTGATGTACGAAAACAGTCATAGTATCGATACCGGATGGCATATGCTCGATAGAGATTCCATTCTCTTCAAAAGCCTGAAGTGCTTTTCTACAGAATCCAACCTCAGAGTTCATCATATCTTTATCAATGCTTACAGCTACGAAGCCTCTCTTTCCAGCGATACCGGTAATGGTAAAATCTGGTTTCTGGCAGGTGCTCTCTACGATCAAAGTTCCATCAGCTTCTGGATCGTTGGTATTTCTAATGTTAATTGGAATACCAGCTTTACGAACTGGGAATACAGCATCTTCATGAAGTACGGAAGCTCCCATGTAGGATAACTCACGAAGTTCACGATATGTAATAACCTTGATCGGTTCTGGATTGTCAATGATACGAGGATCTGCTACCAGACATCCGGAAACATCTGTCCAGTTCTCATACATACTTGCGTGACAAGCTTTTGCTACGATAGAACCAGTAATATCGGAACCACCTCTGGAGAAGGTTCTTACAGATCCGTCTGGATTTGCTCCGTAGAATCCTGGAACTACTGCGGTCTCGCACTCAGCTAATTTTGCTGATAAAACTTTGTTTGTGGTCTCTGCATCAAAATTGCCATCTTCATCAAAGAAGATCACTTCTGCAGAATCAATAAATGTATAGCCTAAATAATTTGCCATGATGATACCATTTAAGTACTCACCTCTGGATGCTGCATAATCTGATCCGGCTTTTGCTTTAAAGTTCTCAGCAATTACTTTAAATTCTTCATCTAAAGAAAGTTTTAACTGTAATCCGTTAATGATTGAGTCATAACGATCTTTTATCTTCATTAATGGTACACGGAATTCTTTTCCCTCTTCTGCCAAAGCATAGCAGGCATATAACATATCTGTTACCTTGGTATCTTTTGAGTTACGTTTTCCCGGAGCACTTGGCACAACGTATTTTCTAGCCTTATCTGCCCGGATAATATTTCCTACTTTTTCAAACTGTTCTGCGCTTGCAAGGGAACTTCCACCAAATTTTACTACCTTTACCATGTTAATCTGCTCCTCTTAATTATACAAAATTTTGACATACCGTGATATTATACAGCCTTAAATACCATTTCGTCAATTTTTTCTTTTTATTCTAAGTAAAAAATATGAGATTCCATAGCTCCCGTACTCTCATCTAAGGTCAACACACCATAAGAAGGAGGATTTCCGTACCTTGGTGCTCCTATACTTCCGGGGTTTAGCATGAACAACCCGTTATGGTGATCATAAAATACATAATGAGTATGACCAAACAGCACAATGTCTGCTTCTTTTTCCAGGGCGCCCATTTCCAGCGTCAGATATCCGGCCTTCACATTATAAGTATGACCATGGCAGATCATGACCCTTTTCCCTTCGATCAAGAGAACTCTTACCTGAAATTCCTGGCTACAGTCGCAATTTCCCGGCACCTGCTCCATAGGGATCTCCGGAAAACGACTCTTTAGTTTCTGGGCATCCGCCCAACAGTCTCCCAGATGAATGATGCAATCCGGCTTCGCCTGCTTCACCGCCAATATCATATTGTTCACATTTCCATGAGAATCACTTAAAATCAGAATTTTTTCCATACACTATTTCCTTAATTTATTAAAATACGTTCCTACTTCTTACCCTAGGAATTTTTCTGAAAAATTCGGGTGTCAAAAGGGCTGGATATCAAACACTATTGCCATTTTGCACAAACGCATTACGCATTTGTACATTTGTGAGGAAATTAGAACTTTCTTATTTTCCTAAATTCTTTTAGCAATTTCGGGACACGGATGTCCCGGAAAGGTGCAACTGAGCCTGGATGGCGAATTTGCACCGGTTGCGTCCTATTGAAATATATTATGAGGAAAATAAGTAAAAGTTCTTTTTCCGAACAACGGACAAAAAGTAATGGAGTTGTGCAAAATGACATAGGGCTAGGAAAACCAGCCCTTTTGACACCTGAATCCAAAAAACAAAAAACTTCTGTCAAGCTCCATTGCCTGACAGAAGTTTCCTCTCCTAAAACTCTCTTATAAAAATCCACGACAGCCCCCTATGCCAGTCGCTTCCATTGTTTGCTACATTTATAATATGAATAAAACATGCAATGCTCTGCCTGCTCGCAACGGCTTGGTGCTGTTTCGATATTGCACTGGCAATTTACGATTGCGTCTGCTTTTCCTTTACAACTTCCTTTGATCATAACATCGTCTAAAACTTCATCTGACATACTCAACTGCTCTCCTCACTAAGTTTTGTTTCACAACGAGGATTATTATACAATATGTTGTACCAGAATACCATAAGGCAAATTTAACAAAATGAAGAAAATCTTTTGTCAATTTTTCCACTTGACGAAATACCCAAAATCGGTTATGCACTTTTCAATTTATGGTTCATTGTATCATGAACACTTATCTTTTTCTACCCTGCCATACTGACGTTTAATGGATTTTCGATAGGCGGAAGGCGTTACTCCTGCGTGCTTTAAGAACAATTTCCGAAAATGCTTCTCATCACAGTAGCCCACCTTCTCTACGATCTCCATCACAGGAAGCTCTGTAGTGCCTAACAGCTTCTGTGCCTCCCTGATCCGGATATCTGCCAGGGTCTCGATATAGTTCTCCCCAGTCTGTTCTTTGAACTTACGACTGAAATAACTAGGACTCAATCCGCAATTTTCCGCAATGGTCTCTAACGTGATCTGCTCACTATAATGTACCTGCATATAAGCGATGGCCCGGAGGGCAATCTCCTGACGTTCCGTTCCGCTGTTTTCTAACATATGACAGATCTCTATCAGTGTCCGCTCTAAAGCCTCTATTCGCTCCCTACCATCCATGATATGCTGGATCGTAATAAATTTCCACTCCGGAAACAGTGCAATTCCTGCGTGTTTCTCCAATTCCTGCATATTTTGATAGACTGCCCAGGTTAAACGTGCATAGGCTGGTGGATAGGAATGAAATTTATGCTCTACATTTTGATAAAAATCCAAAAACCAGCTATTCACATGACGATAATCGCCTAAAGCCACATAGCGGCTCAATTCCTTTATCTTATAGGAAGGTATAAATTTATGTAGTGGCTGCACCGGCTGTTCAAAATCCTCTGCCACATAGACATCTCTTGGGGTTGTCTGGTGATATTCCACAACTAATAGCCCTTCTAAAAAAGATTCCCTGATGTCCGTCAGTTTCTTTTTTTCACTGCCAATTCCCATCTGAACCTTAAAATTTCCATATTTCCGGGAAAGTTTTTGAATTTCCTTCTTAAAACGCTTCCACTCTCCCTCCTTTTGTTCACGATTGGCAAAATCCGGGTAATGGAGCACTGCCACCAATCCAAAAAGCTTGTAGCTGCCAAACACGATCTGTCTCGCGGTTCTGAGCAGATGCATTGCCATAATAGTAGTGTCTTTTACATAAGAGTTCTCTTTATTATAAAGATCGTAGCGATCCATACTGATCACCATGACCTGATAAACTCCCACCCCAAATCTGGTGTGATAGCGGTTGTTGATCTCTGAAATGAGATATTCCACTTCCTTTGGTTTCTCCAGAATATTTTCCAACAATTGATCCATAAATCGCTGCTGATTATGAAATTCATATTCCTCCAGCCGGATCCGTTCCTGAATGGTCTTTTTCCGCAAAAGCAGACGATATACCATAGACCTTAAGACATCCTGGCGTTTTTTATTAAAACGGGCTTCATTTATATAATCCGAGCGGATGATCGCCTCATCTACATGGAATTCCAGAGCTTTCCTTAAAGAATAGGCTGACGCTTCCCTTAGGATCACTATAATGATACTATCCTTCTGGTGATTTCTAAACCGCAGCATTTCTACTTCTACCGGCACATTCAGCTTAGGATCTTCCTGCTCTTCAAAATAGATGATGACCGGTCCATCTATCTCATCCGGTTCCGGCACATACTCTCCGATAGCATACACCTGAAAATCCAATTCTTCCATATATAATTCATCCAAGATCTCGGCAATCTTCTTATTGTTCGAAATGATCGAAATATGATACATAATCTCTCTCCAAAACAGGGTCATTTTTGCGGTATAAATATCACAACTTGTTTCTATAAAAATACCATGATATTATGCATTTGTAAACAAGTGAAACACTTTTTATATATTAACCCTTTCCTTTATTCCCCTTATTTTTAAATACCCCCCTTTTACTCCGTCGGGAATCGGAGTTGACGCCAAAGTTGCCCCCCAACTTTGGTGTTTTTTTGTGTTCAAAAAACCTTTTCAGCAGGGTGATATTTATGATAAAATAAAAAATTGAGATATATTCATAAAAAAGATTGTTTATATATTGCTATATAAAGAAAGGGCTCAGCATGGATTTTCTTACCGCAAACTATCACACCCATACCCCTCTATGCCAGCATGCCTATGGCTCAGAACGGGAATTTATTGAAGCAGCGATCTCTATGGGAATAAAAAAGCTCGGCTTTTCCGATCATATCCCATGTCCATATAAGGACGGCTATGTATCCGGGATCAGAATGACCATGGAACAAGCACCGGAATATGTCGCTAAGCTACGTAGACTTGGCGCAGAATATAAAAATGAAATCGAGATTTATGTAGGATTTGAAGCAGAATATTTACCAGAATTCTATGAAGAGCAGATGATCATGTTCTACCAGCTCAAATGCGATTATCTGATCATGGGACAGCATTTTACCCAGAGTGAGAAAAAAGGCCCGTACTCCGGCACTCCTACTAACGACGAGAGCCGTATCCGGGACTATGTAGATTCCATTATTGCAGGAATGAAAACCGGCAGCTTCTGCTACCTGGCTCATCCTGATATCATCTGCTACGAAGGCTTAGATTCTGTTTATGAATGGGAGATGACCCGCCTCTGCCGAGAATTAAAAGAAATGAACATTCCTTTAGAAATGAACATCCTTGGTATGGGCGCCGGGAAGCATTATCCCAACGAACATTTCTGGAAGATCGCAGGAGAAGTGGGCAACTCCGTTATCTTAGGATTAGATGCCCACTGCCTGGAACATTTAACAGATGTAAATAGCTATAGAAAATGTATAGATCTTGTAGATAAATATAATCTTAACTTAATAAATGAACTGCATTTTTAATATTTGTAAATGAATCTTTAACGCTTATCAGCAACTTTTTTACGGGAAGAACAGCGCGCTTTCTTATTGGCAAGAGCTTTGACTTTTGCCTCTAACAGCACCTTTCTTCCTGTTTCATTTCTGGTATAGACTAAGTCATAATCTCCTACATAAGGACGGATATTCTGATAGAAAGCCTCTGCCTCTTCTTTTTTCTTTCCAAAAACTTCCGGCACACAATAAAATCCGTCTTCTCCTTTATGATCCTTGTTTTTCACTAAAAGATACCGCTGATTGTCCACCATTCCGAAAAATTCTTTGATACACTTGCTAAATGCTTCTGTATCTCTTTGACTTCCCCCAGCCAGATAGATGGACTGTTTTGTCATTCCATTAGATTCCACTGCCACTTTTCCGGTGGCTTCCTCCAAAAGTCCCTGGCGGAACATCGCTTTATAAATTCCCTCGCCAATGAGCTTTAACCGTTTTTCTGCGGTACTTAGTCTCTTGAGTTTCGGGATCTTACATAATAAATAGATTCCATCAGCTGCCAAGGCTGCTTTTGCCACAAATCCCAAGAAACCGGCAAACAGGAGTGCTGCAATGGCTAATGGGATCAAGCCGGCAGCAGATAAGACCACTTCCCGCAGGGATTCTTTAAATACCGTCTTAGATACTCTGCTTTCCTCCACTTCCGTTTCTTCCACAATGGTCATATTTTTATATGCCATCAAGGACTTCATCCATCTTTCTTTTAAGGAAGCCCTCTGTCCGGATAATTCCAACATCTGGCGGTTCATTTCCTCTACGTGTTCTTTTGTAAAAGGCTCCGAAATGATTGAAAGCCGGTCAATTCCGCTGGCAATGATATTTTCCGTATAATGAAGCCCTAGAAAATGCTCCATTCTCCGGGTCAGCAGCGTAAAATCTTCGCTGATCTCTTCTGCCCCAGCATTTACGCCGCCTGCCGGAAGACAGACTAAATGCCAGATGTTACTGGTCTTCTCAGGCTTGTCCTTAAAGACGCGGATCGCTCTTCCCCTCATCTGATTACTGAGCATAAAAGATCCCACAAAACTTGCCAGGATCAGAGAATTGATACAAGGAGAATCCCATCCCTCACCCAGCAGGGATTTGGTGCCGATGAGCACCTGCATATAGCCCTGAGTAAAGACTTCTGTTACCGCAGAAGTAAGAAAATGGGCATCCCCCTGAGCTTCTACCTTTACATAATCCTCTTCCGAAAGATTTCCTGCCGGTTTAAAACGAATGGTTCCGCTGTTTCCCACCGCAGTCACCAATGCTTCTTTCGCTTCTGCCGGAATGATCACGATGGTTCCGCAGAGTACACCAAATCTCAAGTCATCCTTGCCACTGTGTTCTCTTCTAAGCTGTTCAAAGAATGGCAGCACTCCAAGGATATTTAAATCCTTATTTAATTCCCCAAGAGAACTCTCATACTCTCTTCGGATATAATCTGTCAGAATCAACATTCTCAGTTCTTTTCCAGCGGTATTATATTCATGCTTTACAATCTCCTGGATACTGTTGCACTTGCCCTTAGAATTGGTCAACAACTTCTCAATAGCAGGATTTGCCCGAAGCATGACTTTCTTTTTCTCAATCAGTCCGCATTGTTTTAATCCTGATATAACTTTCTCTCTATATTCTTCTGTACACTCATAAGAAGCGGTATCCCCATAGCAGAATCCCTGTAAGAGGATCTCCATCCACTGTGGAGTCATATCAGGTAATCTCTTCTGCCCCAATAACCGTTGCAGACGAGTTGGAAACGGAATCTGCTTTGCCTGCAGAAAAATAAGAAGTGCTGCCAGATTATCCGGATCATCTAACAATTCATCATCGCTGATCCTTCCGGTCAATCCTCCATGGGTGGAGATTGCCTGAGCAAATTCCCCGTCTTCCATCAGTTCTTTCTGTTTTGCCTGGCTTCTCTGGGTAAAAGCCGCCACTTCCTTCATTTCCTCTTCCGTCGGATAGTTAAAATATACAAAATCCTGATGCGGACAGAGACTGCCCTCTTTTACTAATTCCGGAATGGAGATCTCCTCGTCGATCTCCCCGCACATATCCATATAACGCTTCCACATGGCGGGAGTAGAATCATAAGGTGGAGTTGCCGTCAGAGCGATCAGCTTTACCTCCCCTAATCTTCCCTTAAATTCTTCTAGAGCTTTCCACCACTCACTGCGGAGATGATGGCACTCATCCAGACAGAGTGTTCCAATGTGATTCTCTTTCATGGTCTGGATCAGATCAAACTGGGAATAATCTACGTTTTCTCCTTTGATCTCTTCATCCGACTCTTCTCCCTCTTTTAGCAGACCACTATAGCGGCTCATTGCGCTGTGAAGTGCCTGATAAGTCACCACCGTAATAGCCCTTGGATCCTTTAGATCCTGGGACAGATAATCCTCCGGCTTTAATCCTTCACACAAAAATCCACTGGCAATCCTGTCGATCCACTGCTCCCGGATCGTAATAGAAGGAGTCAGCACTAATGCGGGAGCCCCTAATCTTCCGATCAACTCAATCCCTAAGGTGGTCTTTCCTGACCCCGGCGCCGCTACAATATGTATTTTCCCATCAGACAGATATCTGCCTGCATTTTCCAAAACCCGCGCCTGGTATTTTCTCCAAGTTCCTTTAAATCTTAAGATCCTACTGTAATCCATAAACAAATTCCCTTCCTTATAATGTGCATTATAACATGTACCATAATAAACACCATTTCGATGCCGCTGTTAAAACTCTTTTCCAACGACTATTACATATTTTAACAGATAAAAGAATAATTTGAAATAGGATGGACTTTTTCTTCAAAAGAGACTAATATATAAGGGTCGAAGTATGTCTAATTGAAAGGGAGAAACTATGAGAACAAAACCTCAGCCCCAAAATGAGGGCTTAAAAATTATTATTGTAGGATGTGGTAAAGTTGGCTGTACTCTGGTGGAACAATTAAGCCGGGAAGGCCACGATATTACTATTATTGATAAAAATACCGAACGGATTCAGGAAATCTGCAATCTCTATGACGTAATGGGTCTGCCAGGAAATGGTGCCAGCTATAGTGTTCAGTTAGAAGCCGGTGTGGATTCCGCAGATCTTATTATTGCAGTAACAGAATCTGACGAATTGAATCTGCTCTGCTGTACAGTAGCTTCCCAGGTAGGTAACTGTGCTGCTATTGCCCGGGTACGCACTCCGGATTACAGCAAGGAAGTCAATTATCTCCGGGAAAAATTAGGACTGGCAATGATCATTAATCCAGAATTGGAAGCGGCTAAGGAAACCGCCCGGATCCTTTATCTGCCTACTGCTTTGGAGGTTAACTCCTTTGCTCATGGTCAGGCCGAATTAGTAAAATTCAAAATTCCGGAAAACAGTCCTCTGCACAATATGACCATCGCCCATTTAGGCAGACATATTGCCAACGATATCTTGATCTGCGCTGTAGAACGTGATGGAGATGTCTACATTCCATCTGGTAACTTCCTGTTAAAGACCGGGGATGTACTATCCTTTGTTTCTACTCAGAAAAGTGCCCGGCAGTTCTTAAAAGCCATTGGAATGTACACCAAGCAGGTAAATAACTGCATGATCATCGGTGGTGGACGGGCAGCCTATTATCTGGCGGATCAACTCCTTCATTCCGGTATTGAAGTAAAGATCATTGAAAATGATTATAAGCGTTGCGAAGAATTAAGCACCATCCTTCCAAAAGCCGTTATCATGAACGGAGACGGAACGAATCAGGAATTTTTAAAAGAAGCAGGAATCGAATCTGCGGAAGCCTTCGTTCCGTTGACCGGTATTGACGAAGAAAACATCATGCTGACCCTTCATGCGAAGCAGGTTTCCAATGCCAAGGTCATTACCAAGATCAACCGCATCAACTTCCATGACGTGATCAGCCAATTAGATCTGGGTAGCGTGATCTATCCAAAATACATTACATCCGAAGCTATCATTGCCTATGTTCGAGCAAAAAAAGCTTCCAAGAACAGCAATATCGAGACCCTATATCATATGTACGATTCCCGGGTTGAAGCCATAGAGTTCCATGTAGACCAGAAATCTGCAGTAACCGATATTCCATTGTGTGATCTTCCTCTGAAAAGAGATCTTCTGATCTCCTTTATCGGAAGAGGTGGAAACATCATCATCCCAAGTGGTAATGACGAGATTCACGTAGGAGACAATGTTATGATCGTTACTACTCATTCCGGTTTCAACGAAATTCAGGACATTTTGAGATAATGGAGGGACTTTATGAATAAATCAATGATTCGATTCATTCTAGGAAAAGTCCTTCTCCTAGAAGCCGCAATGATGCTCCTGCCAAGCGTTGTGGCAGCACTTTATATGGAAAAAGACGGATTCTCTTTTTTGATCTCCGCCCTGATCTGTGTAGCCGTATCCCTTCTGCTTTCTCACAAGAAGCCAACGGATACCACCATTTATTTAAAAGAAGGCTGTGTTTCCACTGCTTTAAGCTGGATCCTCATGAGTATCTTCGGATGTCTCCCTTTTGTAATTTCCGGAGCCATCCCATCCTTTACAGATGCTTTATTTGAGACGATTTCCGGCTTTACTACTACCGGAGCCAGCATCTTATCCGATGTAGAAGCCCTGTCCCATTGCATGATCTTCTGGCGCAGTTTTACCCACTGGATTGGTGGAATGGGAGTATTGGTATTCCTTTTAGCGGTAGTGCCAATGAGTGGCGGCTCCAACATCAACCTGATGCGGGCAGAAAGCCCTGGACCTTCCGTTGGAAAACTGGTTCCAAAAATGCGCTATACCGCCCGGATCTTATACGTCATCTACTTTGGTATGACTATCCTGCAGATCGTTTTGCTCCTGGTGGGCAAAATGCCCCTGTTTGATGCAGTGACCACTGCTTTTGGTACTGCGGGAACCGGTGGATTTGGCATCAAAAATGACAGTATAGGCAGTTACTCCGCCTATATTCAATGGGTAACTACCATATTTATGATCTTATTTGGAATCAACTTCAATGCATACTACCTGCTTCTCATGAAAAAATTCAAACAGGCTTTTGCCATTGAAGAGGTTCGTGCTTATTTGCTGATCATTCTGGTGGCCACTGGTGTCATTACCTTTTATATCATGGACTCCTGCGGTGGATTCTGGAGCGGACTCCGTCATGCGGCCTTTCAGGTTGGATCCATTATCACAACCACAGGATATTCTACTGTAGACTTTAATTTATGGCACAGCGTTCCTAAAACCATTTTAGTGATCCTCATGTTCGTAGGAGCTTGTGCCGGCAGTACCGGTGGAGGAATCAAAGTTTCCCGTTTCGTGATCCTTTTTAAGAGTATGTTCAAAGAATTGGATTCTTATATCCATCCTAAAGTTGTAAAAAAGATCAAAATGGATGGAAAACCCGTAGAACACGAAGTTGTCCGTGCGGTGAATGTTTTTACAATTACATATATAGTCTTGTTTGTTGTATCCATCTTTCTGGTATCTTTGGAAGGAAAAGACCTGGTAACTAGCTTTACTGCAGTCACTGCCACCCTCAACAACATTGGGCCTGGTCTGGAACTGGTGGGACCAACTCAGAACTTTGGACATTTTTCCATACTGACCAAATACGTGCTGATGTTCAATATGCTGGCAGGTCGTTTGGAATTATTCCCACTGCTCATTCTTTTCCATCCAGCATTGTGGAAAGATCTGCTTCATCGTAAGAAAAAAACTAAAAAAACTAATATATAAAACAAGGAGGAGTTTATGTTTGCCTGTCCAAATTGCGGCGGAAATCTGAAATTTCACATTCCGTCCCAACAATTAGCCTGCGAATACTGTCAGTCTCAGTTCGATCCTTATTCTTTTGACCATAAAGAAAAGGACGCTCAGGAGATGAAAGAATTCGAGGTAACTGTTTTTAGCTGCCCACAGTGTGGTGGTGAGATCTTAAGTACCGATACCACAGCAGCCGGATTCTGTAGCTTTTGCGGTGCATCTACCATCCTTTATAGCCGGATTTCCCATGAACTGCGGCCGGAATATATCATTCCTTTCCAGCAGACCAAGGAAGATTGCAAGAAATCCTATGCAGCCCGCATGAAAAAAGCGATCTTCGCTCCAAAGGAACTTCGAGACGAGAAATGCATTGATGGTTTCCGTGGAATCTATATGCCATACTGGGCATTTTACATGACCCAGGATCAGCACGTATCCATGGAAGGAAAAAAGAGCCATCGTCGCGGAGATTATATCATTACCGATCACTATGACTTAGACTGTGATCTTCATGCCTATTATAAAGGACTGTCCTATGACGCCTCCTCTTCTTTTTCTGATGAGATCAGCCAGGCCATCGCACCTTACGATGTAAAAGGCATGAAAGCCTTTACTCCGGCATATTTAAGTGGATTTTATGCAGATACTGCAGATATTGAACCAAGATTCTATGAAACAGACGCCAGAAACGAAGCTTTTGAGACTTCTCGTAGGCAATTGACCGGTCACGGAGCTTTTGCTGGATATTCACCAACCATCAAACGTTCCGCAGATCCTTCTTACGACAGCTTAGGCACCACTACCCAGGAGATCGACCGTACCATGTTCCCTGTGTGGTTCCTTTCCTATCGAAAAGGAGACCGTGTAGCTTATGCTACCGTAAACGGTCAGACCGGAAAAGTCGTAAATGACCTTCCTGTGGATCCAAAGCGATATCTTTTTGGTTCTTTATTGTTAGCTATACCGCTTTTTATTTTATTCAATTTATTATTTACTATGAAACCAACATCTTTAGTAACTATCACCACCGCAATTTCCGTTATCTCTTTAATTCTGTTCGCTATCGAATCTGGCAAATTAAAACGGAAAGAAAACGGATTGGATGACAAAGGATTACTAGCCAGCAAAAAAGTCCAAAGAACCCAAGTTCAAGCGGAAAAAGGCGGCTCTGCCGGCTATATCTCTTCTATCATTGCTATTGTGATAAGTGGTCTCATACTGGTTACTCAGCCTGTATCCGACATTTTTTACTATGGTGCTGCCATCTTATCTTTGATTGCCGTAGGAGTCTGTATTTCCAGAATCCTTCGCAGTCATAATCTGCTGGCAACCCGACGCCTGCCACAGTTTGATTATCAAGGAGGTGATGACCGTGCGTAGATTTATGACCATGTTCTTAGCCCTGATCCTGCTTATGATACCAGGGACTGCAGCCTATGCTTCTGAATATGTGAATCCAGAAAATAATTACGAAGTCATCATCCAGGATGAAGCGGATCTCCTTACTGATTACGAAGAAACCCAGCTTCTGGAAGATATGAAACCGATCACCGAATACGGTAACGTAGCTTTCGTATCTATTGACTATAACCCAAACTACAGCACCGACGCTTATGTCCGTGAATACTATAGAAGTGTTTTTGGACGAGACAGCGGTATTGTCTTTATCATCGACATGGATGAACGTTATATCTGGATCCATAGTGATGGTGCTATTTATAAACGTGTCACAACTTCCTATGCGAACACCATAACAGATAATGTTTATGACTATGCTTCCGACATGGAATATTATGAATGTGCCAGCAAGGCATATGAACAGATCTATACTGTTTTGGAAGGTGGTCGCATTGCCCAGCCAATGAAGTATATCTGCAATTTACTTCTTGCAGTGATCTTAGCACTTTTGATCAACTTTATGATCGTAATGTGGTATTCCCGTTCCCGAAAAGCCAGCACTTCTGAGCTTCTTACAGGAATCTACCACAATGTAGATATTGCAAACCCTATGGTGACTCATACTCACCAGACCAAACGCTACAGTCCTCAAAGCTCCGGTGGCGGCGGCGGTCGCTCCGGTGGTGGCGGCGGCGGCGGTCGCTCCGGCGGTGGTGGAGGCCACAGATTCTAACTGAGGTGTTTTATGTTAAAATACATACTTTTTGTTTACCTGTTCGTATGCGGTGTCATCGCAGGTTATCACGCCTTACAGCTTTGCACTCCTCAAAAATTCAAACAGATTGAGTACCGATACATGGCAGGCTTCAGCTTTGGCAGTGCCATCTGGAGTCTGGGCTTTTGTTCTCTCTGGATACAGACAAAACCGGAATACGCTTACTGGTGCCGAACCATCGGTCTGGTAGGAACCTTTATCTTCCTGATCTACGCCCTGCGTAATGTGGCGTACTATTCCGGTGTCAGCCAGCGTTGGCAGAAAACAGTCTTTCTGCTTTCACTGACAGGAATTCCCGTCTTGTTTATGATCGTCCAGAAAGATCAGACCATATATTTTATGGAGAATGGCACTATGACCTATCGTTTCATGCCAGGTCTTGCCAATAACCTGTATACGATATATTCCCTATGGATCGGTCTTACCATTGTGATCTTGAATACCTATATGCTGCGTAAGGCAAAAAATAAAAGAACCGCGGCCTTTGCCAAACGATTCTTTTTAGTAGAGATCTTTGTTATCTTAGGAATGATACTGGATACCATTCTTCCTTTATTGGGAGAGTCTGCGATCCCAGGCAGTACCATCACCCAGTTCTTCGGACTAGTGGTGCTCTATCATGCCGTAGCCGCTTTAGATCAAACCCGACTGACCAACTCCAATATGTCAGAGTTTATTTACTCTTTCCTCTCTGTGCCTGTACTTGTCTACGCCCCAGACCGAAAGATCCATATTGCAAATGAAGCAGCCGCGTCTTTTTTAAAGCTGGATCCGGAATCCTTTGATACAAAAAATGCGCCGATCCGCGAATTATTCGACTCAGCAACAGAGGAAAAGCTTTTCTGTTTTGAGGAAGAATCCCAGCGCTTCGATGCTTTTTGCAACGCCAGCAACTGCCACTGTAACCTTTCCATCAGTAAGATCCGTGATAAGTACAACGATATCATTGGATATATCATTATGGTAAAGGATCTTTCCGAACGTCTTCAGGCAATGGAGCGTCTTCTTGAAGCCAAATTAGAAGCAGAAAAAGCCAACCAGGCCAAAAGTATCTTCCTGGCAAATATGTCCCATGAGATCCGTACTCCAATGAATGCCATTATGGGCTTCTCTGAATTGGCTCTTAAGACAGATTTAAACGATCAAGCCAGAGAATATATCTCAGACATTAAAAACTCCTCTAAGAGCCTTCTGGCGATCATCAACGATATCTTAGATATCTCCAAGCTGGAATCCGGAAAGATGGAGCTGCAATGTGGCAACTACCAGTTTGACGAACTGCTCCGGGATGTATACCTGATCATTGAAGGACAAGCCAAGAAAAAAGATCTGCCATTTACCGTAGATATTGCTCCAGACCTTCCAAATGAACTCTATGGAGATATGGTCCGGATCCGCGGAATCCTGATCAACCTGTTAAATAACTCTGTAAAATACACCCGAAAAGGTTCTTTTTCTCTTAAGGTCCGCCTTTTGAAAAAAGAAGATGGGATCGCTTGGATCGAATACCAAGTTACCGATACCGGAATTGGAATCAAACCGGAAGAGATCCCTCATCTGTTTGAAAGTTTCTCCCAGTTTGATCTAAAGACCAACCAGGGCATTGAAGGAACCGGTCTGGGACTTGCCATTGTAAAAGGATTTATCGATCTTATGGAAGGTTCCATTACGGTGGACAGCCACTATGGAGAAGGATCCTGCTTTACCGTAGTTCTCCCTCAAAAGATCGTATCAGACCAGCCAATGACAGACCTAAGCTTAAAGACCGGCGTCACCAACGATGAATTCAGTCTTGGACAGATTCAGATCTCCAATACAAAGATACTGATCGTAGATGACAACCCTATTAACTTAAAAGTTGCTGAAAGCAGTATGAAATACTATGGTCTTTCTGTAGATACTGCCGTAAGCGGACGCGAATCCATAGAACTTTGTTCCCACAATCTCTACGACATCGTATTTATGGATCAAATGATGCCGGAGATGGATGGAATCGAGGCCATGAACATTATCCGAACCTTACATCCACACTATGCCGTAGGCGGACAGGGAAAGATCATCGTCCTTACTGCCAACGCCATAAGCGGAGTAAGAGACCTTCTGATCCAATCCGGATTTGATGAATATTTGGAAAAACCAATTAATTTCAACCAATTTGAAAAACTGATGAATCGGTTCCTTCCACCGGAAAGAATTACGATCACAGCACCTGCTGTCTCTTCCGATTCTTCCCAAGAAGAGGAGCGCTTATCCAAACTCCTTCCTTCTGTGGATACCGATTTAGGATTATCTTACTGCAATCATCAGTTTTCACAATATCTTTCTGTTCTATCTCTTCTTTACGAAAAAGGAAATGAACAGATGAACTTATTGCAGAACCAGTGGAAAGCAACCGATCTCGCCCAATATAGAGTTACGATCCATGCCCTAAAAGGCCAATTTTTAAACAGTGGAGCGAAAGATCTCTCCGCTGTTGCAAAAGACTTAGAACAGGCCGCAAAAGCCGGGGATTCCGATTTCATAAATGAAAACACTCCTGCTTTTCTGGCTGATTATTCTGATCTTTTAGAAGACCTATGCAAGGTCATGGAACAGTTTGACCTTTTACCGGAACAGGATTTACCAAAACAGGATTCTGCCGAAGCAGAGCTTTTATCCCAGCTAAAAAATGCCCTGACCAATTTCGATATTGCCAAGGCCTCCGAGCTGGTAGAAAAAGGATCTACGTTCTCCGGCGAATACGGCAAGCTTTTTGCAGAACTTGCCCCTCTTATGGATGAAATGGATCTCGATCAGATGTTAGAACTTATAGAAAATTTTTCCATTTAAAACATGGATGACTCTTTTATTTACTAGGGAATTCCCTAGTAAACAAAAAGGGCCGAAACTCCTCACGAGCTTCGGCCTTTTTCTTATTCTTTCTCTCCGATCCTTTCTAGGATGATATCTCCGATTTCTTCTTTCGGTCTTCCTATGGCAAACGCCAATTCCTGATACAGCGCATTCTCTGCTATCTTAAAATACCTTTCATCCACTGCGGTATTCTTCTTTCCAGCCTCCAGACGCCCCTGCTTTCTGCTATAGATATTCTTGATAATACCAATGAGCTGTGTAGGGTCATTACTATGGATCGCTTTCTTATATTCAGCCTCTCGGCGTTTCTCTTCCCCGATCCACGCCTGATCGATCTCTGGAATCCGATCGATCACAGACCAGGCATCCTGTTCCGTCATAACTGGACGGCAACTATTTTCCGCATTATCTGTCAACGTATACAGCTTTGCATTCTGATCTTTAATGGGAATCATAAGATAATACCATTCGTCCGAAGAGACTCCCGGCATATCTAATTGCACAATATCCTCAATACAACAGATTCCCTCATTTGCTTTGACTACATAATCACCTTTTTGAAACACTCTGCCACATCCTTTCTAACTTCTGAACATCACCAGAATGAGACATTCTATCTATTCCGCCAATTTCCACAAATAAATTATATCAATGAAAAAAATTTGTTGTAAGCGAAATTTTTTCGAGTATTTCAAATTTTGTGAATTTTTATAAAATAATTACACTAGCGCAAGCCAAATCTTCAGACAAATTGTACACGCGTCCTGTGGTAAGTCCAACAACTGTCGGTCGCAAAATATATTCCGGGTTGTTAGAAACAACCTTGGCTTTCTCGCCATTACTTAATGACACAATACTATCAACCGGATATAAGATCACACTTCCTAAAAAAGACTTCATGGCATCAATATCCAACTCCGCAGTCATTGCCATGATCATTTCCACCGCATCACGCTGGGAAAAACCTTTCTTATAAGATCTCTCTGTTACCAGTGCATCATAAATATCCGCCAAACTGATGATCTTCGCATAAACGTGCATCTTATCCCCTGTGATCCCCAAAGGATAGCCTGTACCATTGATCTTCTCATGATGCTGCAACACTCCCATCATAATAGACTGTGAGAACTGATCCTTCTCTTTTAAAATATGATAACCATACACCGAATGTTGCTTCATGACTTCAAATTCGTCATCTGTCAACCGGGCTGGTTTATTTAAGATCTCTCCAGGGATCTTAGACTTGCCCACATCATGCAGCAAACCTGCAATTCCGATCTCTCGAACCTCCTGGTCTGAAAGTCCGTGTTTCTTCCCAATGATCATCGCCATGGCTGCTACATCTACGCTGTGCTTGAAAGTATATTCATCACTGACCTTCAAAGCTCCGATATCTACCGCAATCGCTTCATTCGTCTCAATGGCAGCCTGCAATTCTCCTGCAATATTATTAGCCGTCTCCGAGAATTTCTGAGTGTCTGAATTACTATATAAATATTGGATTCCTTCTCCAACACGCTTCTTCACGTCTTCCGAAATCTTGATCTTCGCCCGATCTTCTACTCGTTCTTTCTCAACAACTCTCTTAACAGAATCTGGAATCTGGATTGCTGATAAATCCTCTTCTTCCGCTTCTCCATCTCTTGTATAGATTCCCGATACCCCCAGGCGAAGCAGACCATCTATCTGAAAATCATCTAATGTTGCACCTTTTACGATCAGTGCTCGTCCTTTTTTATCTATTACAGATTGATCAATTACCATACCTGGCTTTAATTGTCTTGTTCTGGTATATTGCCTCCGACTCATCTTCCTGCCCCTCTCATATATAAAATAATGGTATTACGTCAGCGAAAATTTGTCAATTGCCAATCCAAAAAACTAGTGTTATAATTGGCTTCAAATTTGTACAAAGGACGTGATATCAATGCATACTTTAAAACGAAATTCTCTTTTGCTGATCTTAACCTCTTTTATCTGGGGGATTTCTTTTGTGGCACAAAGTCAGGGTGGCGACGCCATTGGACCTTTTTCCTTTAACTGTATCCGTTTTTTATTAGGATCTGCAGTACTAGTGCCTGTTATCTTATTTCTAGATAAGAAGGCTTCCCATAACAACACGGATGAAATGCCTTTGCATACCCAAAAACGAGACCACACCTCATCAAACAAAACTTTATGGTTAGGGGGAATCAGCTGCGGCATCATTCTCTGCATTGCTTCTAATCTGCAGCAATTAGGGATCAATCAGGGAACTCCCGCCGGAAAGGCCGGATTTCTTACAGCCTGCTACATTATCTTAGTCCCAATCTTTGGTCTTTTTTTGAAAAAGAAATGTGGATGGAATGTCTGGATCGGAGTTGTCCTTACCCTAGCGGGGCTGTACCTGCTCTGTATGACCGATAGCCTTACTCTGCAATTATCCGATATTCTAGTGTTGCTCTGTGCCGTGATCTTTGCCCTACACATTCTGGTCATTGATCATTTTTCTCCACTGGTGAATGGCGTTAAAATGTCCTGTATTCAGTTTTTCACCGCCGGGATCTTAACTGCGATCCCTATGTTCCTGATAGATATGAAACATTCCCTTTCCGGTTTTACGGAGTGGCTTCCGTCTCTGGCGTCCTGGGATGCCTGGATCCCTCTTCTATACGCAGGGATCATGTCCTGTGGCGTTGCCTACACCCTCCAGATTATCGGACAAAAAGGCGTAAATCCAACAGTTGCCTCCCTGCTTCTAAGCCTGGAATCTGTTTTTTCTGTATTAGCCGGCTGGATCTTGTTGCAAGAGAAATTAGGCCTCCGGGAAATCCTTGGATGTGTTTTGATCTTTGCAGCCATTATTCTTGCGCAACTGCCTAGCAAACAAAAGAGCGCTGCTCCATAAGATGATCTCTTATGTTGCAACGCTCTTTTTTATCTTTCAGCTAATCCTAGCTTACTTTTTCAAGATACCACCACTGGCAAGCACCGCCCCAGTATGTCCACTGAGCAATGTTTCCGCCGTCAGCTGAGCTCCATCCGTATACATCCAGACAAGAAGATCC
>JAGAOC010000068.1 GCA_017623935.1 Agathobacter sp.
CTGATCTGAGTAAGGTAGGTATCCATTCCTAGGATGGCTGCACTGTTTCCCTGGAGAAGAGTAACAATACCTTGAAGCTGTTCAGAGGATGCTTTTAATTGAGCGATTTGAGCTGTGATTTCAGCATTTCCATCTGTATTCATAGCTTCTAAAGCTGCAATTGACTGGTTTAATGTAGCAATCTGTTCGGTAAGAGTAGCAATGGTCTGAGCGTTTGCAGCCTGCAACTCATCAATATCTAACCCATTTTCTTTCATAGCCGTTTTATAAACGGTAAAGCTTACGTTACTCTGTAGATTAGTAATTCCTGTTGCAAGATCATTGATACCAGTCTTAATCTGGGAAGATCCTGAAACAAGAGTTTCAATCTGTTCTGTAGAAGCAGAAACCGTGGAGAGAGACTGTTGGATAGTAGTAAGAGCATCCTTGATCTGGGAAGAACCATCTACTAGATCCGCGGACTTATTGATTAGTTCTTTCAAGCCATCTTCAATGAGAGAGATTCCATTATTTAAAGACTGGAGCCCCTTGTCAAGTTCGGTAACACCCTTGGCAATCTCACCGGTGCCAGAATAAAGTGCATTACCACCTTCATTTAATTTAGCGGCACCAGCTCGAAGTTGGGAGGCACCATCTGCCAGTTCATTAATCCCAGATTTCAGGTTTGACTGGGCGGCATCGTTTAACTCAGTTGCACCATCATTTAATTCGGTTGCACCATCATCTAACTGGGCAATAGCATCCAAAAGCTCGTTAACTTGATCCATTAATTCTGCATCATCAACTTCAATATTCATGGAGAGAGGAACGCCATTGATGGACACTGCCGCCATTTCAAAATCTGTTACATTAGCTGTAATGACAGTGTCAATACCTTCTCCCGGAAGCATGGTATAAGAGATCTGTTTTTTACTTCCGACATTAGCTAGGGTGGCGTTTTCTGCAGTAATGTTGCTGCATTGCTTGGTATCTAAAGTAAAGGCTGCCTGCAAAGCATAATCTTCATAAAAAGAGCCAGCAGCAGTTTCGTTTTTGGTCACTTGAAAATGGATCTCTAAGTTACCACTTTTTCCAGCGATATCCTCAGCAGAATATTCCGTTCCATCTAAAAAATAGCGGATAGAGATATTCCAAGGGATTACAGCATTTTCCATTGTTCCTTTATAGTAGATCCGGTCAGCAGAGGTAGTTAAAGTAATGGTGTCGCCGTTCTGGGTTATTTCATCCGTGGTATTGAGGACTTCTACGGAAGAATAATTTCCATAGTCGGTAATGTCACCCTTTCCAAAGATGTTGACTGCATAAACATCTTTTAAAGTTCCTTCTGCAGTTAAATTAATATAAATGACTTCTTCTTTTTCGGAGGTATTGGCATAGGCGGGAACCGGTGCACAGAGGCTGGAAACCATAGCAGCAGATAGAAAAAGAGGAAGGATTTTTTTATTTTTTGTCATGATTTTTCTCCTTTCGAGGATTATAAAAATTCAGGTTCAAGGTGGTGTGCTGAATCACTTTATCAAAGAGATAGAGCAGCCCTGGCAGTACAAAAAATACGCTGATCATGGAAAGCAGTGTTCCACGGCCCAGATAAAGTCCCAACTGGGATAAAATGCCGTGGGAAGATATTCCACTCATTAAGAATCCCACCAAAGCTAAGACTGTACCGGATGTCAAAACGGAAACAGTAACAGAAGAAACGGTTTCGGTAATGGCATCTTTTTTGCTTAAAGTCTTTCTAAATTCCATATATCGATCTGTAAATAAGATCGCATAATCTACAGTGGCACCTAACTGAATGGAAGAAATGATCAGGTAGGCAATGTACTGAACTTTGGAATCGTAGAAATAAGGAACTCCCATGTTGATCCAGATTGCCGCTTCAATGGCAAATACCAGAATGATAGGCAATGAAATGGATTTCATGGTAAGGAACAGTACAATAAATACCGCACCAATAGCGATCAGATTTACCTTTATAGTGTCGGCTGTAATGGTATCCATTAAGTCATAAGTGCTGACACCCTCTCCTGCAAGGTAGTAAGAGTCAGGATAAAATTCATTGACTGTGCTACGGATCTTTTCTACCAGAGCAAAGGTCTCTTCGCCTTCGTAATCTGTATCAACAGATAGCACCATGCGGTTATAGTTAGAGGATACTAACTGAGATAAAGTGGCTTCGTCTAAATATTCTTTTGGAATTTCTGCACCTACAGTATCTACATAAGAAATAATGCTGGTAATCTCTGGTATATCATGAAGTGCCGCAGAGAGTGCCTGTTCTGACTCGGTGTTACCATTTGGGACGATCACCACGTAAGTATCATTTTTTCCAAAAATAGCTTCAATAGCAGCAGTTTCCTGCCCCAGCTGGGTATCTTCTCCATAAATGCGGGAAGCACCATAATAATAGGAGTTAGAATTAGAAGCCAGGTAAGAAGGAATTGCTACGATCACAAATACGCATACCATAGGGATCATAATGTGACGAACTGCTTTTCCAAAACCGCGGAATTCAGGAACAAATTTCCGGTGATGGGTTTTCTCGATCCAAGGATAAACGCATAAGATAAAAGCCGGCATGAAAATGAATACCGTAATTAAACTGATACATACACCTTTTGCCAGGGCAAGGCCCAGGTCTGGTCCAATTCCAAAACGCATGAAGATCAGAGCTAAAAATCCGATTAACGTAGTAAGTCCGCTGGAAGCAATGGATGAAGTGGATTTGCAAAGGGCATCCACCATGGCATTTTTCCGGTGATCGTTGGTCTTCAGACATTCTTCGTATCGATGAAGCAAAAATACCGAATAATCCAGAGATACCGCCAGCTGTAAGATGGAACCAGCAGCGTTGGTAACAAAAGAGATCTCTCCAAAGATCAAGTTGGTTCCGTTGTTGATCATGATGGCAACACCAAGACCTGCCAGGACCACAAAAGGTTCTAACCAGGAAGTGGTAGTAACAAGCAGGATGATAACAACAGAGAGCACTGCAAAGATACTGATAATGGTAATTTCTGATACAGTACCGGTAGTTGCAATTGCAGTGGAGACGGCGTCACCGCACATGGCATTTTCATCGCCAATGATCTCTCGAATTCGTTCTACCGTAGCAACTAAGTCATCTTCTGCCACAGTTACAGTAAAAAGAGCAGTATTGTCTTTATAATAAGTTTCTACGGTTTCCTGATCTTGGAACTCTAATGGTTCATAAATGCTGACAGAGTCATCCAACCAGAGCACATCGGTCACACCTTCACAGTTTTTCAGTTTCTCTTTGTATTCCAAGGCTTCTGCCAGACTGACATCATAGATCATGACTCTGGCATTAGGAATACCGCCTTCAAATTCCTGTCCCATTAGATCAATGGAAACAGTAGAATGACTATCCTCTGGCAGATAGTCGGTCATGTCATAATTGACATCTACC